>DATNNI010000487.1:0-3018 GCA_035601915.1 Xanthobacteraceae bacterium | reverse complement strand
CTCCGGTTTGGCCCATCCAGCGCATCAGCCGCGAAACTGTCAGGCGTGCGCAGGCCCAAGTCGCAAGCCTCGTTGACAAGCCGGTGGCGGTTCCTTAAGCAACCGACCAACAACGCCGGATTGCTCCCATGAAAGTCCGTAATTCACTGAAATCGCTTCGCGGTCGGCACCGCGACAACCGGATCGTCCGCCGGAAGGGCCGCGTTTACGTCATTAATAAGACGCATCGCCGCTTCAAAGCCCGCCAGGGCTGAAGGCACGCTCAATCGTACTGGGCTCGTTCGCGCCGCTGTAAGCGGAATTCGGCCTTGCTGTGCCGCATTCCGCGGTTAGACTCCCTCCCATGGCTTGGCGATTCACCGGCCGTTCAGTCGTTTTGGCATTTTTGCTTTCGACCGCCTTGCCGGCGGCGACATCCTCTTTTGCCCAGAGCGGCCCGGAGGCCAAGCCCTCGCCCGACTGGGTGACGCCGCCCAGCGATCTGCCGCGGCAGGATCACGGCCAGCGCGCGCCAAGCCTCGATACGCTGTTCGAAGCGCTCAAGATCGCGCCCGACGCCGACAGTGCCAAGGCCATCGAGACCCGCATCTGGGCCGTTTGGATGATTTCCGGCAGCGATACGTGCAATTTGCTGATGGGCCGGGCAAAAGCCGCCGCCGATGAGAAAGATTACGATCTTGCGATCAAGCTCCTTGATGCCGTGGTCGAGATCAAGCCGGGTTACGTCGAAGGATGGAACCGGCGCGCCACTGTCTATTATCTGATGAACGACTATGGCCACGCATTGGCGGATATCCGCGAAGTGCTTGCCCGCGAACCGCGCCACTTCGGGGCCCTGGCGGGCTTGGGCCTAATCCTGCAAGAGTTTGGTGACGACGCGCACGCTCTCGAAGCCTATCGCCGCGCGCTTGCGATCAATCCGCACCTGGAGCATGTCGGTGACACGGTAAAGACGCTGCGGGAGAAGGTCGAAGGCCGCGATATCTGATACCATTCTTTCCGCACCGCTGAGAAAGGATGGACGATCTCATGCCCGATATTGCCGCCGACAAAGTCGCTATCCGCGAACTGGTAGAAAACTGGGCCGTGTGGCGCGATGCCCGCTTGTGGGATCGCTTCCGTACGGTTTGGCATGCGGAGGGCCGCATGATGGCGACGTGGTTCCAGGGCGGCTTTGAGGAATTCATCAAGGTCAACGACGAAGGCTGGGCCCGCGGCGTGCGTATCTTGCACTTTCTCGGCGGCACTTCGATCGATGTTGCCGGTCATCGCGCGACCGCGCAGACAAAAATGACCATTTCACAGCGCGCTCCCGTCGAAGGGTTGATCTGCGACGTGGTCTGCACCGGGCGGTTTCATGATTTCATAGAGAAACGCGACGGCCGCTGGGGGATCGTGTTGCGTCAGCCGATTTACGAAAAGGATCGGCTCGACCCGGTCGATCCGTCGGCTACGCTCGTGCTGGACAAAGACCTGCTTGCGCGTTTCCCGGAAGGCTATCGGCATCTTGCCTACTTGCAGAGCAAGATCGGCTACAAAGTCAAACCGGATATGCCGGGGATTGAAGGACCGGAGCTGGAAAAGCTCTATGCCCGCGGCGCGGCCTGGTTGAAGGGCGAGTCGCTTGGTGTTTGAGCGCAAGGTCTGCGCCGCTCGCCGGTGCTCATTGGTATGACCGCGCTGATTATCATTGCCGCCATCCTCTTGGCTGGCGCCGCGGTCACGCTGGCTTCCACTTGGCTGATTGAGTTGCGGCATCCGCCTCACGGCCGTTTCATCGACGTTCACGGCTTGCGCCGACACGTCGTTGAACTCGGAAACAACTCGGACGCGAGCGATAATCTGCCCATCGTTCTCCTCCACGGCGCCGGAGCCAACCTTAAGGACATGGAGATCGCCGTAGGCGAGCGGCTGGCCGCTCGCCACCGCGTCATTCTGATCGATCGGCCCGGATTCGGGTTTAGTGCGCGCAAGAAAAGCGGCGAAAATTCGCCCACTGAACAAGCGGTCATTTTGGATGAACTCTTCAGCCGGCTTGGCGTCGATCGCGCCGTTATTGTCGGCCATTCCTGGGGCGGTACGCTGGCGCTTACCTTCGCGCTGGATTTTCCGGCGCGCGTGGCCGGGCTTGTCCTCATTGCGGCGCCGACCCATCCAGGCCTTTGGGGTATGGCCAAGCTCAACGCCGTGCTGGCGACGCCGATCGGATGCCTGTTTGCCCGCACCTTAGCGCTCCCTTTCGGCGCGATCTTTATCTGGCCGGGCTCGCGTACCGCTTTCCTGCCGCAGGTGATCCCTCCCGGCTACATCAATCGGACGGCGGCGATGCTGGTGCTGCGGCCAAAGACGCTCTTGGCCAATTGGTCCGACGTTGGCGTTCTTAACGGGTTTCTGGAGAAACAATTCGGGCGTTATGGGGCGCTTCGCGGTCCCGTTGTTGCATTCAACGGCGACCGCGATCCGTTGGTGCCGCCGGAAAAGCACGCCATGCGACTAGCCGCGGCTACCCCAGTGGTAAAAGTCGAAGTGCTCGAAGGCTTCGGCCATATGCTGCACCATGCCGCCGCTGATCGCGTCGCCGCGGCCGTAGAAGAAATGATCCAGAACTTGCGGGACACAAGGCGAGAAGCAGGCGTGCCGATCGATTGAGGCGTGCGGCTAGCCGCGGGCGCTGGCGCCGCCAGCAACGTAGGCAACCCGCATCATATTCGTCGCGCCCGGCGTGCCTAAAGGCACCCCCGCCACGATAATGACCCGCTCACCGGCTTTGGCGAAATCTTCTTTGCTGGCGATCTCACAGGCGCGCTCGACCATGTCGTCCTGGTCGCGCGCATCCTCGGCGACGACGCAGTGAATACCCCATACCAGCGACAGTTTTCGTCCGGCTCCAAGGATGGGCGAAATAGCGACGATCGGCGGCCGCGGCCGTTCTCGCGCCACCCGCATTGCGGTAGCGCCCGATGAGGTCCAGCAGATGATCGCGGCAAGGTCGAGGGTTTCGGCGACTTGCCGCGCCGC
>DATNNI010000486.1:0-4437 GCA_035601915.1 Xanthobacteraceae bacterium | reverse complement strand
CTCGATGAGATCGCCCCGTGGCGAGAGGTTGAGCACTTTCTCAGCCGTCTTGCCCCCTGCGGGAAGGCCGCTGCCGAACGAGAGCAGAACCTCTCCCGGAGCAACGCGATCGGCGTTGAGCCGCAAGCGCGTGCGCGGCGCGTAATGGGACGGAAGCATTCCGGGCGCGAGCGGCGCATCCTTGCCATCGACGAAGCCGGATGGGGCATAGGCAAGTCTTTGCCCCAATACGCGTTCGATGGCCGTCCGCGGCACGCCGCCGGGCCGCAGCAAGACCGGTTCTTCGAGGCAGGCGATGATGGTCGATTCCACGCCGACCGGCGTGGGGCCGCCATCGACGATCAAGTCGATGCGTCCGGCTAAATCGGCTTGCACATGTTCCGCGCGCGTCGGCGAAACGTGGCCGGAGCGATTTGCTGACGGTGCGACCACCGGTTTGCCAAAGCTCGCGAGAATCTCTCTGGCGACCTCGTGGTCGGGGACGCGGACCGCGATGGTATCGAGGCCCGCAATGGCCAACTGGGCCACGCGGCACTTGGCCGCCTTGGGCAAAACCATGGTGAGAGGTCCCGGCCAAAAGGCTTTGGCCAGCCGCGCTGCCTTGGCATTGAGCCTGCCCAGCGCCTGCGCGGACTTCAGATCAATCACATGGGCGATAAGCGGATTGAACGCAGGGCGTCCCTTGGCCTGGTAAAGACGGGCCACAGCGCGGCCGTTGGTAGCGTCCGCGCCAAGCCCGTAAACGGTCTCCGTCGGGAACGCGACCAGGCCGCCCGCGGCAAGGAGGCGCTTCGCCTCCTCGACCGCCGCTGCGCCGGCCTTGAGGACAGGTGTTTTCAGCGGGACTGTCATCACATTCCTACTACGCTTAAATAGCGGAAATGGCGCCTGCTTGCAGCCCCGCAGGGCGAAATGTATAAGCGCCGCCTTGTATCGGAGTGTAGCGCAGCCTGGTAGCGCACCTCGTTCGGGACGAGGGGGTCGCAGGTTCAAATCCTGCCACTCCGACCAACCGCCACGCTTCCTCTTTGGCGGGCGTGGCGGCGGATGCGGCTCTATCGGCAATTGGCCCCGCGATCTGAAGTGGACCGTTTCATGCCGCAGAATATCACCACCGGCTTCCGCGCCTTGGTCGATGCCGCAGAACGCGAAATCGAAACGCTGCCGATCGAGAAGGCCTTGAGCCTTCATGGCAACGAAGACGTGGTCTTTGTCGATATCCGCGATATCCGGGAACTGGATCGCGAAGGACGGATGCCCGGCGCGTTTCACTGCCCGCGCGGTATGCTCGAGTTCTGGATTGATCCCGCGAGCCCGTACCACAAAAGGATATTCGCCGAGGACAAGCGCTTTGTTTTCTTTTGCGCCGGCGGCTGGCGTTCGGCGCTCGCGGCACAAACGGCGGCGCGAATGGGTTTGCGTCCGGTAGCGCATATTGCGGGTGGGTTTGGCGCTTGGCGGAAGGCCGACGGCCCGGTAGAAACGCGGACCGAAAAGTAAGTTCCGCTTACCAGCATCGTAGAGGCGACGGCTAACGGGCGTTGCAGCGCCGTCGGGGGACCCGACGCGATTACAAATATCTCGATTTGATATCGGCCGTCGTTTCGACTCCGATCCGATCGAAGTTTGCGGTAAGCCAAGCGTCCATGCGTTCGCGGCCAAGGTCAAAAAGGTGCGTCAGAAATTTCCAATCTGCGTTCATTTTGCTCGAACCCGCGAGCTCCCTGATTATGTCCTCGGCTTCGATAGAGTGAATGAACATACGTTTGCCACCAGCGAGTTTGCCCTCGTCGATGAGCTGAGTGACGTAAGCGACCGCGCGCATTTCCCGCATCAGTGATGAATTAAAGCTGATCTCTTGCATACGGTTGAGGATCGCGCGGGAGTTGGTCGGGAGTTCGGGACGCTCCGTAGGCGTGAGGTGAACCAAAAGGACGTCCGGCGCTTGGCAGCCATAGATCACCGGAAAAATGGCTGGGTTGCCCATGAACCCGCCATCCCAATATGCGTCGCCGTCGATTACCGGCGCCCGCATCATGAATGGCAGGCATGCCGAAGCAAGCACGTGCTCGGCGGTGATGTCCTTGTTGGTGAAAACTCCGACCTTTCCGGTGCGCACGTTGGTCGCGCACAGGAAAACTTTAATCACTTGTTGTGTGCGCACGAGCTCGAAGTCGACCACTTCGTTGAGCAAATCGCGCATCGGGTTCATGTCGAATGGATTGAGCTGATAGGGCGACATGAAGCGGCTAATCATGTCGACCATCACGTAGCCGGGCGAGTGCTCAAGGCCGAAGTTCGGATTCATCTTGTCAAGGAACGAGGGCGCAATGATGCTGGTCGATGTCGTGTCTGACATCTTCTTCCAGAAGGTGTGCATCAACTCTTTCGCTCCGGCGCGGCCGCCGCGCGCCAGCCCGTCGGCGAGCAGGACGGCATTCACGCCGCCGGCACTTGTCGCGGTGACGCCGTCGAAACCTATCCGTTCGTCATCGAGCAGGCGATCGATCGCACCCCATGTAAACGCGCCGTGACTGCCGCCGCCCTGAAGCGCCAAATTGAGGATTTTCTCCCCGGCAAGCGGTGCGCTGGCCTTAAGTTCAGCGGCCTTCGGTTGCGCGGTCATGACGAGCCCCCCACGAAGTCTCTATTAGGCCAATTCCATGGCGACAACTTTAGCACCGCCTTCCTAAAGGCACTATTGCCAATTCGGGCCTCCGGCGGGGTACTCACTAGGGCGGCGCCGAGCAGAAAACACGCCGATTCAATGGGCCGGGGTCGGCGCGAGTTCGACCCGGCTTCCAAGGTTGTACAAATCCGGTTAACCGAAGTTGCGGATTCGCGTCATTCCAGTTTGCGAATGAGCTCGGTCTTTTCGTGCAGGGTGTCGCGCACATAAAGCAAGTTGACCGCGGCGAATATCACGACCGCCATCGGGGCGGCAAAAATGATGGCGACCGTGCCGAACAGATAAGTCAGCCCGGCAATGCCAAGAAGCATAACGGCAGGGGGAATCGAGACCATTCGGTTTTGAACGAGCGGCGCGATGATTTGTCCTTCGATCTGATGAATGATCAAATAAGCCACTAACGTCCACAACGTGAGTTCGGGGCTTTTGGTGAGCGCGACCAGGATTGCGGGGATGGCGGCGAGGATCGGTCCGAGATAAGGAATGAATTCGCCGATGCCGGCGATAAGGCCGAGCGCCAGCGAAGACGGAACGCCGATCAGCCAGACGGCAAACGTCACCAGCGCTCCAATCAACACCATCTCCATGAGTTGCCCGAGGAGCCAAAGCCGCAATGCTTCGCCGACGCCGTCGATGATGTCGGCGGCGCGGGCATGATTGGGCGGCGGAAACAACCAGATGAGACCTTTTCGATAGAGCCTCGGCTGCGCCGCCAGATATATCCCGCTGATCACCATGATGATCAGAGCTTCGAGAAAGCTGGTACTCACCCGCAATACGCCGGAAAGAACGCCGGTGACGGAAATACTGTCGCCGGAGAAGTGCTGCAGAAGGAAATTGCCGAATTCCGATCCGCGCAAGCTGGACTGTATCTCGGTGCTCGCGGAAGTAGCCCGCTGCAAGACGTCCTGAAATTCGCCGGTGATGCGCGTGCCGAACAAATAGCCGGTGCCGCCGATCACGAACAACACAAATAGTCCGGAAACCAAAAGCGCCAGCCACTCAGGCATCGATAGCCAGCGCATGAACGGTTGCGCGCCGAGCCGCAGCAGCATGGCAAGAATAATGGCGCCGAATATGACGAGTATGAGGTCGAACAAATACCAGATCAAAAGGGGAATGAGCGCCACCGCGACCACGAGCAGCGCCAGCTTCAACGTCTCAGCGTAGGTTCTCGGGGTCACAACACTCTCCGGCCGTTGGTCGCAAAAATGCGGTAGCCATCACCAGTATACGCACTAATGGACGCTCCCGTAGCAGGCAAGGCGGGGAGGAAAGCACTTCCGTTCTCGCGGCGCGGTTTTTCGCGTCCGAGGTTTGCCAACCTCGTCATTGCGAGGAGCGGAAGCGACGAAGCAATCCAGCATTCCCAGCTTTCACAACTGGATTGTTTCGCTATCGCTCGCAATGACGAGGACAAAGCGACGAAGCAAATCGGAGCGAGTAGTCAAAGCCGTTTCATCGACGAAACGCCCCTTATCGACTCGCTTCCGGCAAAAAAGAAGGAGCGGAACGCCGGCAGACGCATTGTCTCATGCCCGCACGCAAGCGGCGTGCGGGACGCGCCACGGAAAAGGCGGCTTGCGCCGCCCTCCGCTTGCGGGCGCGCTCGCCTGCCGGCGTTCCACCGCGGTTCTCACCAGCGGGACTTTCGTCCCGAAGGCTCAGCGTCGGGCCAGGCTTCCCGAAAGACGGCATAAGGGAGCGGACATAGCCGCACGCGCCGCCTGTTCGGTCACAGCGATGCA
>DATNNI010000485.1:0-6330 GCA_035601915.1 Xanthobacteraceae bacterium | reverse complement strand
CGCGCGCGGTTTATGCGCGCGCCGCCAAGCTCGACGGCATTCGTATCGTCGGCGTCGATATGCATATCGGCAGTCAGATCACCGCGCTCGAGCCGTTCCACGACGCGTTCGCACTGCTTGCGCAATTTGTTGAAACGCTGCGCGGCGAGGGCCACCGCATCGAGCACATCGATCTCGGCGGCGGCTTGGGCATTCCTTATCGCGAGGGCGATGAGCCGCCTGATCCCGCGGCCTACGCGACCATGGTCAAGCGTGCGACGCGCGGGCTCGGTTGCCGCCTGATCTTCGAGCCCGGCCGGTTGATTGTCGGTAATGCCGGTATCCTGGTGACGCGCATGCTTTATTTGAAGCGGGGGGAAGCCAAAACCTTCGTAGTCGTCGATGCGGGCATGAATGACCTCGTCCGCCCGACATTATACGAAGCCTACCACGACATCTGGCCGGTACGCGAAGCGGCGGCCGTCGGCGTACCACCGCGAATCTTCGCCGATGTTGTCGGGCCGGTCTGCGAATCAGGCGACTTCCTCGCGCTCGAGCGTTCGCTTGCGCCGCCGAAGCCGGGCGACCTTCTCGCCGTCATGAGCGCAGGCGCCTATGGCGCGGTCCAAGCGTCGACCTATAACAGCCGCCCGCTCATCCCCGAAGTCCTTGTCAGACATAGTGAATGGGCGATCGTGCGACCGCGGCCGTCTGCCGAAAAATTGATCGCGCTCGACCGCATGCCAGCGTGGATTTGATCTGGCTCTGAAATTGCTTGTTTTTTTCTGCATGGCAGGCTTCCTGCGCCGCAGGCCGCCTTTGAACGGCCCCGATGCTAAAGTGTTGTCGTGCAAGGTTTCTCCACGGAGAACGTGGTGACGGAGACGACGACGCAACAAACCGATCCCGCTCCGCCGCAGAGGCGACCGGCGCTCGACGCCAAATCGCCACTCGGCACCGCGCTGCGCCGTGCGCGCTGGACCATTCTCTGGGAGCGGCTGTGGCCGGCATTGGCGCGGATCGCGACGGTCGCCGGTATTTTCCTCACCTTGTCCTGGCTCGGGCTCTGGCTCGATCTGCCGCCGCTTGGCCGCGCGATCGTTCTGTTCGCGATGGCGATACTCGTGCTCGCCGCGCTCGTGCCGCTCGTGCGATTGCGCATTCCGGCCGCCGCAGAAAGTTTGAGCCGGCTCGATCGCGGCAGCGGATTGCCGCACCGGCCGGCGACCGCCATCGCCGACGAGCTCGCGGTTACGCCGCAAGATCCCTATTCGCTGGCGCTTTGGAAAAGCCATCTCGAGCGGACCTTGGCGTCGGCGCGCTCCTTCAAAGCCGGCTGGCCGTCGCCGCGGCTATCGGCGAGCGATCCTTACGCGCTGCGCGGTCTCGTCCTCATCGCCGTCATCGCCAGCTTTTTCGCCGCCGACGGCGAGCATTGGAAACGCATCACCGCCGCGTTCGATTGGCAAGGCGTGGTGCTGCCGGCAAATTTCCGCGTCGACGCCTGGGTCACGCCGCCGGTTTATACCGGTAAGCCGCCGGTCATTCTTGCCGGGCTTCACCCAGGCGAGGCGGTGCGGCAGGATGCGCAAACCGCCCAGGTGATTGCGGTACCCGCCGGAAGCACACTCGTCGTGCGCACGACGGGTAAGGTCAATCTCGACGTCGCCGGCAAAGGCGGCGTTTCCCCGGCGCAGGATGACGTGCGTTCGCCGGCCGGTACGCAGGAATACAGATTCAAGATCACCAGCACTGGGACTGCGACATTACGTGGCGCCGGCGACGATCTGGTCTGGGCGTTCAACGCCATTCCCGACAAGCCGCCGACCATTGCGCTGACCAAAGATCCCGAACCGCAAAACCACGGCTCGCTGCTTCTGTCCTACCGCGTCGAAGACGATTACGGGGTAACCGAGGCGCACGCGACCTTCGCGCGCAAGGACGAGCCGGCGGGCGAGAAGCAAAGCGCCCGCCCGCTGTTCGGGCCGCCGGATTTCGTGCTCATTCTGCCGCAAGCGCGCACCAGGAGCGGCGTCGGCCAGACCATCAAAGATTTGACGGATCATCCCTGGGCCGGCGCCGAGGTGGTGATGACGCTCGTGGCGCGCGATGAAGGTGGCAACGAAGGCCGCAGCGAGCCGGTCACCTTCCGTCTGCCGGAACGCAATTTCACAAAACCCTTGGCGCGAGCACTGGTCGAACAGCGGCGTAATCTTGCGCTCGACGCCGGCGCGCGGCCGCTGGTTACGACCGCGCTCGACGCGCTGGCGCTGGCGCCGGACAAGTTCACCGCCGATGCCGGAATTTATCTCGGACTGCGCTCGATATTCTGGTCGCTGGTTCGCGCCAAGACCGACGACGATCTGCGCGAGGTGACCGCGCGGCTGTGGCAGATGGCGCTCGGTATCGAGGATGGCAACATGTCCGACGCCGAAGCCAGCCTCCGCAACGCCGAGGAAGCGCTGCGCCAGGCGCTCGAGCGTGGCGCCAGCGAACAGGAAATCAAGCAGCTGATGGATCAGTTGCGCGCGGCCATGGATCGCTACCTGCAGGCGATGCAAGAGCAGATGAAGAACGCCCAGCAATTGTCGAGGCCGCTCGATCGCAATGCGCGATCGCTCAGTCAAAAAGACCTCAAGAGCATGCTCGACCGGCTCGAAAATCTTGCGCGTAGCGGTGCCAAGGATGCGGCGCGGCAATTGCTGCAGGAGCTCCAGCAAATGATGGAGAATCTGCAGATGGCGACGCCGGGCCAAAACGGCGACGACATGGACGACATGATGTCGCAACTCGACGAGCTCGGCGACATGATCGGCAAGCAGCAGGACCTGCGCGATCGCACCTTCCGGCAGGGCCAGAATCGGCGCCGGCAAAATGGCCAGCACGGTCAACAAGCCCAACCCGGGCAACCGGGCGATCAGCAGGCGCCGTCAATGGACGATCTGCGGAAGAACCAGCAAGCGTTGCGCGACCGGCTTAACAAGCTGCTCGACGAATTGAAGAAGCGCGGTATGGGCCAAGGTCGGCAAGGCCAGCAGGGTCAGCAGGGCGAAAAAGGCCAAGGCCAGAACGGCCTCGATCAACTGGGCGACGCCGGCGAAGCCATGGGTGAAGCCGAAGGCGAGCTCGGTGACGGCAACGCCGAAGGCGCCGTCGATTCACAGGCCCGCGCGCTCGATGCGCTGCGCAAGGGGGCGCAGGGACTTGCGCAATCCATGCAGCAGCAAATGGGGCAGGGGCCTGGCCCGGGCCAGAATGGCCGCACCGGAATGCCGCGCGCGCAACGCGATACCGATCCGCTCGGCCGGCCGTTGCGCGGCCGCGATTACGGCGACGATTTCACGGTGAAAGTGCCGGGTGAGATCGACGTGCAGCGCGCCCGCCGCATCATCGAGGAACTGCGCCGCCGCTTCGGCGACGTGCTCCGCCCGCAAGACGAGCTCGATTACATCGAGCGGCTGCTCAAAGATTATTGAGCGCGGCGACCTTCGTCTCGCTCGCGTGGCGGAAGAGCAGTAGATGCGCATATTATTCAATCTGCATTGCGCGTGATGAAAATGCATCGCCGTAATTGTTAATTTCTTCCAACTGAATGTTAACGCTTCGTTGCTAATGCTGGCCCCTCTTGCCAGCCGCCCGCCTATGGCAGCGCAGAGGTCATTTGTGGCATCGATCGGTTCCGAACATGCGCCGCGTTGGCGGTGGCGCGCGTCCTCGTGGCGCGCCGCTCTCGGCGGCAGCCTTGCTCGCGTCCATGCGCTGTTTGCCGACGGCAGCGAGTCCTCGCTGGCGCGACGGCTAGCGGGCGCGGCGTTTCTCATCCGCGTCGTCAGCGCGGCCATCGCCTTCGTTTCGCAGATTCTGCTGGCGCGATGGATGGGTGTCTTCGAATTCGGCGTTTACGTCTATACTTGGACGTGGGTGCTGTTGATCGGCGGCATGGTTGATCTCGGCCTCGGCTCGGCCGCGCAACGCTTCATTCCCGAATACATCGAACACGGCAAGTTCGCGCTGTTGCGCGGCTATCTCGGCGGCAGCCGCTGGCTCGCGGCGGGCATTGCCACCGGCATCGCGGTTCTCGGCGCCGCCGCAGTGTTCCTGCTATCGCCGCATCTCGGTCGCGAAACGATTATCCCGCTTTACCTCGCCTGCGCGGCGTTGCCGCTTTGCGGCGTGGCCCAGGTCCAAAGCGGCATCGCGCGCTCTTACAACTGGGTCAATCTCGGACTGGCGCCGGTCTACATCCAGCGCCAGCTCGCGTTGCTCTCACTGATGGGCGTTGCCTTTGCGATCGGCCTGCCGACCGACGCCATCACGGCGACGCTCGCCGGCGTCGTCAGCTTGTGGGCCGTCACTATCGGCCAGTTCGTCGTACTCAACCGCCGGCTCACGGGCGTCGTCGAAAGCGGCGCAAAGGCCTTTGAGGTTGGTTCCTGGCTCGCCACCTCGACGCCGATCTTCGTTGTCGAAGCGTTTTATCTGTTGCTTACTTACGCCGACGTCATTGTGCTCCAGCAGTATCGCTCGCCGAACGAAGTCGCGATCTATTACGCCGCGGTCAAGACCATGGCGCTCGTCGCCTTCATCTACTTCTCGGTGGCGCAGACCATCGCGCACAAATTCGCGCAATATCACGTCGCCGGCGACCGTAAACGCCTGGCCTCGTTCCTGCGCCAGTCGGTTCGCCTCACCTTCTGGCCTTCGCTCGGCTCGATTGTCGTTCTGTTGCTTCTTGGCCGCCCGCTGCTGCGCTTGTACGGACCCGACTTCGTCTCCGGCTATTATCTGATGTTCATCATCGCCATAGGCCTTTTGGCCCGCGCTTCGGTCGGCCCGGCGGAGCGGCTTCTCAATATGCTCGGCGAACGGCGTTCGTGCGCGCTGGTCTATGCCGGTTCATTTGCGCTGAACCTCGTCTTGTTGATGGCGCTGATCCCGCCGCTCGGGCTTCTCGGCGCCGCCATCGCTGGCGCCGTGGCGCTGGTATTCGAATCGGCCAGTCTGTTTGCGTTGGCCAAATACCGTCTCGGGCTTCACTGTCTGATCTTCGGTGCGCCCCGAGAAAGCTGAAGGGCGAGCATGACGGTCGGAGTCTCGAACGATCCGGCGCCGGTTGTCGCTCTGGAACACGCAGCATCGGCTATCGCCACAGCGCGCCGCGCCGCGCTCGCGGACCGCTACGCGGCTAGTTCCTTCACCGTCGAATGGCGCCCGCTCACCAAGCTTGAGCCGATCGCGCCGCAATGGCGCGAGCTTGCCGCGCGCGCGCTAGAGCCAAATGTGTTTTACGAACCGGCTTTTGCGCTTCCGGCTGCGCCGGTGTTCGGCGCCGATGCCGGCGCGATTCTGATCTGGTCGGGGGGAAAGCCGCGGCGGCTTCTTGGTTTCTTCCCGGCCCGGATTGAGCGCCGGCGCTACGGTTTCAATCTGCCGGTGCTGGTTGGCTGGACGCATCCCTATGCGCCGCTCGGCTTGCCCTTGGTAGAGCGCGAAGCCGCCGAGCCGGTCGTCGGCGCGTTTCTGTCGCATCTCGCCGCCGACCGCGCGCTTCCAGGCCTACTGCTGTTGCCGTTCCTGCCGGAGGACGGACTTTTCGCCGGCGCGCTCGACGCCATACTTCGGCGCGCGCAGATGCCATCGGCCACATTCGGCCGACATCGGCGGGCGCAACTTGCGCCGGCGGCTGAACGGGCGCTCTATCTGGAAGGCGCAATGAGCGGCCACCAGCGCAAGGAATTGCGCCGTCAATGGCGGCGCCTTTCCGAAACCGGCGCGATCGCCGTCACCATCGCGACCGAGCCCGCCGCGGTCGACCGCGCGCTTGAGGACTTTTTCAGCCTCGAGGCGCAGGGCTGGAAAGGCAGGGCCGGCACGGCCGCGGCAGCCGACGAAAAACTGCAGCGCTTCGTGCGTACCGCCTTGTTCAAGCTTGCCGCCGAACAGAAGGTGTCGATCAACCGCCTTCTTATCGATGGCCACGCGATTGCCGCCACCGTCGCGCTACGAAGCGGTCGCAGCGCCTGGTTCTGGAAAATCGCCTACGACGAAGCCTTTGCGCGCTTTTCGCCGGGCGTCATGCTCAGCGTCGAACTGACCGCTGATCTGCTCGACGACGCCAATGTGCTGCGCGCCGATTCATGCGCCACGGCCAATCATCCCATGATTGATCATCTTTGGCGCGAGCGGCTTCTCCTCACCGACCGCTTGATCGGGGTCCGCGGTCCGACGGCGTTTGCCGTGGCGCGCCGGCTCGAAGGCTTCCGGACCGCCGTTATTGCCGGGGCAAAACGGCTACGCGGGCTGCTCCCGGGCTAGTGTCCCGGTTCAGAAGTCCGCATGATAAGGTGCCGG
>DATNNI010000484.1:0-2104 GCA_035601915.1 Xanthobacteraceae bacterium | reverse complement strand
GCCGGCGCTCGACAGTCTCGGGGCTGCCGGACCGCATGGATTGTCTGAGATTGTCTATGCCTATGCTTCGACCGTGGCGGACAACGGTTCAGGTTTCGCAGGCCTCAGCGCCAACACCCCCTGGTACAATGTCACGATCGGCCTCGCGATGTTTTTCGGCCGCTTTGCTCACGCCATACCGATCCTGGCGATCGCCGGCTCGCTCGCGGCGAAGAAAAAGGCCAAACCGTCGGCTGGAACCGTTCCGACCGATGACGCGACCTTCCTGATCTTTCTGCTCGGCGTCATTGTTATCATCACAGCGCTGCAATACCTGCCGGCGCTCGTGCTCGGCCCGGTCGCCGAGCACCTCCTCGGCGCCCAAGGCGCGACCTTTTGACGGTCGCTTACCGCCCGTTCATAGCGCCGATCTCAAAGGGCAGCGTTCATGCCGCAACGCGCGCTCGGAAGCAAGGGTGGACGGTTCGACGGGTTGGCTTGACTTCGCCGCCTCCCGTCGCCAGTTTCCGCGCGCCGCGCCTCCCCCCGTGCGGTTCGCCGCAAGGATTTGATGCGCACCTATCTCAGCTTTGAAACGGCGGTCGCGGATATCGAGGCCCGTCTCGATGAAATGCGCGCCGTGGCGGAGAAAGGCGATTCGCCCGCGCTCGCCGAGGAACTCACGAAGCTCGAGGTCAGAGCCGATAAGGCGCTGGCCGATCTCTACGCGAGCCTCACGCCCTGGCAGAAGACGATGGTCGCGCGCGCCCAAGGGCGTCCGCGTTTCGGCGACTACGTCAAGGGCCTTATCACCGAGTTCACGCCCCTCGCCGGCGACCGCTATTTCGGCGAGGACGAGGCCATCGTCGGCGGCCTCGGACGGTTCGAGGGCGAGTCGGTGTGCCTCCTCGGCCAGGAGAAAGGCGACGACACGGCGAGCCGGGTGCGGCACAATTTCGGCATGGCGCGCCCGGAAGGCTATCGCAAGGCCGCGCGGCTCATGCAGCTGGCCGATCGCTTCGGTCTGCCGGTGATTTCCCTCATCGACACAGCCGGCGCCTTCCCGGGCGTCGAAGCCGAGGAGCGCGGCCAGGCCGAGGCCATCGCGCGCTCGATCGACACGTGTCTCTCGATTGGCGTGCCGAACATCGGACTGGTGATCGGCGAGGGTGGCTCGGGCGGCGCGCTCGCGATCGCCGCTTGCAACACCGTGCTGATGCTCGAACACGCAATCTATACCGTGGCCTCGCCCGAAGCGGCGGCCTCGATCCTCTGGCGCGACTCCTCGCGCGCGCAGGAAGCGGCAACGGGCATGAAGATCACCGCCCAGGACCTGATCAAGTTCGGCCTCATCGACGGAATCATTCCCGAGCCGCTCGGGGGCGCGCACCGCGATCCCGCCGCAACAATCGCCTCCGCCGGGCGGGCGCTCAGTGATGCGCTCAAGTCGCTGCACAATCTGGGGCCTGACGAACTCCGCAGCGCGCGAGCGGAGAAATTCTTGGCGATGGGCCGGAAGATATGATTGTCGTTTTTGGGGTTAAACAAACCGTCACCAAAACTATTTGACTTTAGCGCCCCAAGGTCAGCCAAATAAAGATCACTTCAAGAAAGTGGGTTTGTCGGACGCATCAATGGTAATCTTCTGTCGTCAAAAAAAGCTGTACGGGCTCCCGTCATCCAGATAGCCTGTGGTACTATATTCTCCGCCGTCTCATTCCCATAATAATCCGTGATGGTAAGTCTAAAGCTTTGTTATTTTATTGAACTCCTCCAAGTCATAAATCCCAAGCCCTAAATGCACCGCTTCAGCTCAAACAGCGCCTAGAATTATAGGCTTTTTCTTCGGCAAGTTCCATTCTAAAATTTCTCCAACGCAACAGTTAATGCTTCATCTGTTTGATCAACAATTTTAATTGAATTATAAAAAACTAAGACTGGCGGCCCTGTCGAGGGTTGCATGTACCGCATCACTGAAACATTATTAGGATAAATTTGAATTTAATTATATTTATTCTTTTCCATTATTGCTACGATAGGCTTTTAGCGTACGATATATATCAATATTCTGCGTCCATATGTAGTATATCGTGACAGCGGCTTGCGGAGTGGATTGATGTGGACG
>DATNNI010000483.1:0-3904 GCA_035601915.1 Xanthobacteraceae bacterium | reverse complement strand
CCTTATGCGGGCTGATGCGGCGTGCATCGGCACAGCCCGGCCGTTACCTATCGATACGAATGTCACCAGAGAAGGCCACACAACGTAAAAAAGCCCACGACTGCCTGCCGCCGCGGCCCGGGCATCGTTGGACTACGTCTCCGATCGGATATTTCAGGCTTATTAATGGATTCTCCTGGCTTTCGTCAACCCAGCTAGCAGATTCGTGTACAACCTAATCTCAGCGGCGGCGTTTTGCCGTTTTGGCCTTCGCTCTCGGCTTTCGGCTCGCGCCCGTAGCGACGCCTTTTCGGCCTTTCCGGGCGACTTTTGGACGACGCGCCTTTCGGGCGGGTGCTGATTTTTTTCCTATAGCGCGACTTGGCCGTTTGGTTGCCACAGCCTTGGCCCGCTTGGCCGGCTTGGCCGGCCTGGCCTTGGCCGCCCCAGGGTTCCCGTCCAGCGCCCGCAAGATCTGCGCCGCGACGTCCTCCACGGCCCGCATCCCATCGATCGAGCGCAATAAGCCGTGGCGCTGGTAATAGGCAATCAGCGGCGCGGTCTGTTCGCGGTAGGCCGTCAGACGGCGGTGCAGGACCTCTGGATTGTCGTCGGAGCGGAGCTGCTGGCCCTGGGCGGTCATCTGTGCGACGCGGTTTTCGATCCGCTTTATCAGCGCCGCCTCGTCGACCCGCAGCTCGATCACCGCCTCAAGCCCGATGCCATGCCGCTTGAGCATGCGATCGAGCGCTTCGGCCTGCGCAACAGTTCGCGGAAAGCCGTCGAGAATAAAACCCTTGCGCGCGTCGGGCTGTTCGATGCGGTCTTCGACAATGGCGACGACCACGTGGTCCGGACACAGCGCGCCGCTGGCCATGATGTCCGCCACCTGACGGCCGAGCGGAGTGCCGGCCTTGACCGCCGCGCGCAACATGTCGCCGGTCGAGAGTTGAACTAATCCATATTTGGCGACGAGGTGCTGGGCCTGCGTTCCCTTGCCCGCCCCGGGCGGACCCAGCAGAATCAATCTCATCTGCGACGTCCCCTCAATTTCGATCGCTTGATCAATCCTTCGTATTGGTGCGCCAGCAAGTAGCCCTGGACCTGCGCAACGGTATCCATGGTCACGCTGACCACGATCAGAAGCGACGTGCCGCCGAAATAGAACGGCACCGCCGCATAGGAGATCAGCATTTCCGGAAACAGGCAGACCACGGCCAGATAAGCCGCGCCAATGACAGTGATGCGCGAGAGCACATAGTCAATGTATTCGGCAGTGCGCTCGCCGGGCCGGATGCCGGGGATGAAGCCGCCATGCTTCTTCAGATTGTCGGCGGTCTCGGTCGGATTAAAAACGATCGCGGTATAGAAGAAGGCAAAGAACACGATCAGCGTGACGTAGAGCAAAAGAAACAGCGGCCGACCATGCGACAATTGCGTGGTGATGAGCGTAAGCCAACCCGGCCCCTGCCCGGCGGTGAAATTGGCCACCGTCGTCGGCAACAGCAACAGCGACGAAGCAAAGATCGGCGGAATGACGCCCGACGTATTGAGCTTTAACGGCAAATGCGAGGATTGCCCCTCGAACATGCGATTGCCGACTTGGCGCTTCGGATACTGGATCAGCAGCCGGCGCTGCGCGCGCTCCATGAAAACAATGAAAGCGATGACGGCAACCGCCATCACCAGCACAATGAGAATGAGCCCGGTGGAAAGCGCGCCCTGTCGGCCAAGCTCGAGCGTTCCGGCGACCGCCGAAGGCAATTGCGCCACGATGCCCGACATGATGATCAGCGACGTGCCGTTACCGATCCCGCGCTGGGTGATCTGTTCGCCGAGCCACATCAGGAACATGGTGCCGCCGGTGAGCGTGATCACGGTCGAGATGCGAAAGAACAGGCCCGGATCAGTGACGACGTTGCTCGCGCCTTCAAGCCCGACGGATATGCCGTAAGCCTGGACCGCGGCGAGCACCACGGTCAGGTAGCGCGTATATTGATTGATCAGCTTGCGACCCTGCTCGCCTTCTTTTTTCAGCTGCTCGAGCGTTGGCGACACGGTCGTCATCAACTGGATGATGATCGACGCCGAAATATAGGGCATGATGTTGAGCGCGAAGATCGCCATGCGGTGGATGCCACCGCCGGCGAACATGTTGAACATTCCCAGGATGCCCCCGGCCTGGGAGTTAAAAATCTGATTCCAGGCGTTTGGGTCGATGCCCGGCAGCGGAATGTAGGTGCCGAGCCGGTAGACAAGCAGCGCGCCAAGAGTGAACCAAATGCGCTTCTTGAGTTCCTCGGCCTTTGCCAGCGCGCCGAAGTTGAGATTGGCTGCTAGTTGTTCCGCTGCAGAGACCATGCGCCTGCCGCTCCGTGTCGCGATGCCCGAGTGTCCGGGCCCTATATAAGGATCAGGCCGCTGCTTCGCCCGCCGGCTTTTTAGGGGCAAGAATTTGGACGGTGCCGCCGGCCTTTTCCACCGCGGCAACGGCCGATTTCGACGCACCGAAGACTGCCAGCGCCACCTTGGCTTTGAGTTCGCCATCGCCGAGAAGACGCACACCGTCTTTGGCCCGGCGCAGGATCCCGGCCTTCACCAGCGCCGCCGCGTCAATTGTGGCAGCCAGATCGAGCCGGCCGGCATCGATCGCGCTTTGCAGGCGGTCGAGATTGATCTCATTGAGCTTGCGCGCGAACTTGACGTTCTTGAATCCGCGCTTCGGCAGGCGGCGATGCAGCGGCATTTGCCCGCCTTCGAACCCCTTGATGCGCACGCCTGAACGCGCGGTCTGCCCCTTGCCGCCACGGCCGCCGGTCTTGCCGACGCCAGAGCCGATACCGCGCCCGATGCGCTTTCGCGTCTTGCGGGCGCCTGGTCGGCCGGCGAGTTCATGCAGCTTCATTTTTCGTTCCTTCCCCCGCGCGACGCTAGTTGTTCTCCAGCACGCGCACGAGGTGCGCGACTTTCGCAATCATGCCGCGGGTCTGAGGCGTGTCGACGAGTTTCGAGACACGGCCGATCTTGTTCAGTCGCAAGCCAACCAGCGTCTCGCGCTGGCTGTGATGCCGGCGCAATGGGCTGCCGATCTGTTCGACCGTCACGGTCCTGCCGGATTTATGTTCAGCGGCCATCGCCTGCTCCCAAGTTTCAATCGACCGCCGGTTCGGCCTCTACATCGCGGCGGCGCGCCTGCAGTGCCGAGACCTTGACGTTGCGGCGGGCGGCAACCGTACGCGGCGAATCCTGGCGCTTAAGCGCATCGAACGTCGCCCGCACCACGTTATAGGGGTTCGAGGTGCCGAGCGATTTGGCCACGACGTCCTGCATGCCCAACGTTTCGAATACCGCACGCATCGGACCGCCGGCGATAATGCCGGTGCCGGGAGGCGCGGCGCGCAGGAAGACCTTGCCAGCGCCGTGACGACCGGCGACATCGTGATGCAAAGTGCGACCCTCTCGCAGCGGCACCCGGGTGAGCCCGCGCTTGGCAGCATCAGTCGCCTTGCGGATCGCTTCGGGCACCTCGCGCGCTTTTCCGTGACCGAATCCGACGCGGCCTTTCTGGTCGCCAACAACGACCAGAGCGGCGAAGCCGAAGCGCCGGCCGCCCTTCACCACTTTGGCGACGCGGTTGATGTGAACGAGCTTGTCGATAAACTCGCTGTCGCGCTCGTCGTTGCGCCGATCGCGTGGTTCACGCGCCATGATGCCTCGCCATGTCTCTACCCACCTTCCGTCCTCAGAAACTCAATCCGCCTTCGCGTGCCGCTTCCGCCAAGGCTCTTACTCGACCGTGATAGAGATAACTGCCCCGGTCGAATATGACATTTTTGACGCCCTTCTCTCGCGCGCGCTGGGCAATAAGCTTGCCGACGGCCTTGGCGGCCGCAACGCTGGCGCCGGTCTTAAGCCCCTCCAGCGC
>DATNNI010000482.1:0-7415 GCA_035601915.1 Xanthobacteraceae bacterium | reverse complement strand
CGCCGCGGGCGCTGGTCGCCGCTCGAGATCGCGTTCTGGATTTTTGCCTTCGCGTCGATTTGGCTGTTCCCGGGCAAGCACCTGATCCTGACCGAGACGGCGATCCTCGCGTTGTTTGCGCTGTCGCTCGATCTCATTCTTGGTTACGCCGGCATCATTTCGCTCGGGCAGGCGGCGTTCTTCGGCCTCGCCGGATATTTTTCCGGCCTGGTCGCCAAGTACGGGCTCATCAATGACCCGGTGCTGGCGCTCCTTGCCGCGAGCTTGGTTGCCGCGGCGCTCGGTTTCATCACGAGCTTTCTCGTTTTGCGCGGTTCGGATCTGAGCCGGCTCATGGTCACGCTCGGCATCGCGCTAATGCTCGGCGAGATTGCCAACCGCTTCTCCAATATCACCGGCGGCGCCGACGGCCTGCAAGGTGTCACCGTCGCGCCGATATTCGGCCTCTTCCGCTTCGATATGTTCGGCCATACCGGATACATCTACACTCTGATCGTCTTGTTTATTTGTTTTGTTGTCGCGCGCCGCATCGTCTATTCGCCGTTCGGCCTGTCGCTGCGCGCGCTCAAGGGAAACACACTTCGCGCCGCCGCGATCGGCATCCCGGTGAACCGGCGCCTGGTGGCGATCTATACGGTTTCGGCCGGCATGGCCGGGATGGCCGGTGCGCTGCTCACGCAGACTACGGCGTTTTGCTCGCTCGACGTTTTTTCGTTCGAGCGCTCGGCGGATCTTCTTTTGGTGCTGATCATCGGCGGCGCCGGTTACCTGTACGGCGGATTGATCGGCGCGGTGATCTATAAATTCCTGCAGGACTGGATCGCCAGCCTGACGCCGCAATACTGGCAATTCTGGATCGGTTTTGTGCTGGTGGCGATTGTGCTGGCCGGACGCGAGCGCATCGAGGAGTGGACAGCCGCCGGGCGCGCATGGATTGTAGGCGTCGGTACCCGTCTGACAGCACGGCCCGCCACCAGGACATAGGAGGACCAAACATGTCGCCGCTGCGGCGCATTCTTATGGCCCTGTGCGTTTTCTCCCTGACCGGAGGTGGCGCTTCGGCGCAGCCGGAGCAAAAGCTCGGCACTGTTTCGTTCGCGAATTCGTGCGCGGCTTCCGTGCAGCCCGAACTACAACGTGCCGTGGCGTTGCTGCATTCGTTCTGGTGGAAAGAAGCTGATGACGCCTTCGCCGAGGTGCTCGCGCACGATCCAAGCTGCGCTATCGCGACCTGGGGCATAGCCACCGTTGCGATGGGCAATCCCTTTGGAACGGGCGCAACGCCAGCCGCTGCACAAAAGGCAATGGCCGCCATCGGGCAGGGCCGCAGGATCGGCGCCAAGACGGAGCGCGAACGCGGCTATATCGAGGCCATCGCGGCCTATTACGACCGGTTCGATCAGCAAAAGCCCGCGCAGCGGCTGCGCTCGCTGGCGGACGCGTTCGCGCTGCTGGCGGAGAAATATCCGGATGACGACGAGACACAGATTTTCTTCGCGCTTTATTTGACCGCGACGCAACCACCGACCGATAAGACTCTGTCGCGCGCCATGGCCGCCGTCGTCATTCTCAATCAGCAGTTCGCCAAGCATCCGGACCACCCGGGCGTCGCGCACTATCTGATCCACAGCAATGATTTTCCGGCGATCGCGGCGCAGGGGCTGATTGCGGCGAATTGTTATGCGCAGATCGCGCCTGACGCGCCGCACGCCTTGCATATGCCTTCGCACATCTTCACGCGCGTCGGCATGTGGAAGGAATCGGCGGAGACAAATCGCCGTTCGATCGAAGCGGCACGGCGCGCCGGCGGCGCCACCGACGAGCTGCACGCTGACGACTACATGATCTATGCGGACTTGCAGATGGCGCGCGACGAGGACGCTTGGCGCGTGGTCGAGGCGGTCCGCTCGTTCACGGACACAAACCGTGCCGCCGATTACGCGAAGGCGGCGATTCCTGCGCGCTACGCTGTTGAGCGCAGTGCTTGGCGCGACGCGGCACGGCTTGCCGGTCTGGAGGTGAGCAAATTTCCGTATACCAGCGCCATACGAATCTTTGCTCGCGCCCTAGGCGCAGCCCGCAGCGGCGATCCCGAGGGCGCCGGCCGGGATCTGGCGCGGCTTGAGGAAATTGAAGCCGCGTTGAAAGCGGCGAGAGAGGATTACTGGGCGGCGGAGGTTCGCGTGCAGGAGCTCGCGGGGCGCGCCTGGATCGCTCAAGCCAAAGGCGACCGCGAGCAGGCTTTATCGTTGATGCGCGCTGCCGCCGACGAGGAAGACCTGAGCGATAAATCCAGTGTCAGTCCGGGCCGGCTCATTCCGGCGCGCGAATTGTTGGGCGACATGCTGCTCGAAGATGGCCGCGCGGCGGAAGCGCTGGCCGAATATGAGGCTGCACTGAAGCGCGATCCGCGGCGGTTCCGCAGCCTTTCCGGCGCCGCGCAGGCCGCGGCTGCGGCCAACAACTCCGACGAGGCGCGCCATTATTATGGCCTCCTGGTCGAGATGGCCGGCGCGGGCGACGCGCGTCCGGAACTCGTGATTGCGCGGCAATACTTGGCGCGGTGAAGGCATTGCCCATCCTCGAAACCATCGGCCTGGAAAAGCGTTTCGGCGGCATTGTCCCCACCAACGGCGTTTCCCTAAGCGTCGATAAAGGCGCCCGTCACGCCCTGATCGGTCCGAACGGCGCCGGCAAGACGACGCTCATCAATCTTTTGACTGGCGTTTTGCGGCCGACCGCCGGCACCATCATCCTCGAGGGCCGCGACATCACCGCCCTTGCCCCGTACCGGCGCGTTCGCCGCGGCATGGCGCGGACGTTCCAGATCAATCAGCTATTTCTGGACCTGTCGCCGCTGGAGACCATCGGCCTTGCGGTGTCCGAGCGGCTTGGCTTGGGCAACGACTGGTGGCGGATCGTCGGCAGCAAGAGCGAAGTCACGGAAGAGATCGCCGAAACCGTCGAGCGCTTTCGCCTCGGCGATGTCATGCACCAGCGGACCGCGACGTTGCCGTACGGCAAACAGCGTCTGTTGGAAATTGCGCTTGCGTTTGCCTGCCGGCCTAAGCTTCTTTTGCTCGACGAACCGGCGGCGGGCGTGCCCGAAGGGGAGCGCCAGGAACTTCTCGGCACCATTACCGCGCTGCCGCCGGACGTCACCGTGTTGCTGATCGAGCACGATATGGATCTGGTGTTTTCGTTCGCCGATCGCATTTCGGTTTTGGTCAACGGCGGACTTTTTGTCGAAGGAAAACCCGAGGCGGTGGCGCGCGACGAACGCGTGAAAAAAGTCTATCTCGGCGAGGAGCTCGATGCCTGATCTTTTGCGCATCGAACACCTCTCCGCCGGTTACGGCGAAGCGGTGGTTCTGTCGGACATCTCGTTGTCGCTGGCGCAGGGCAGGGCGCTCGCCCTGCTCGGAAGGAACGGCACCGGCAAAACCACGCTGATCAATTCCATTGTCGGCGTAACGACGTATTTTTCCGGCGTCATCGCCATCGACGGCGCCGATATCACCCGGTTGCGCCCCGACGAGCGGGCGCACGCCGGCATCGGCTGGGTGCCGCAGGAGCGCAACATCTTTAAATCGCTCACCGTGCATGAAAACCTCACCGCCGTCGCGCAGCCGGGCCGCTGGACGACCGACAAAGTCTATGCGCTGTTTCCGCGGCTCGAAGAGCGGCGGCAAAATCTCGGCAATCAACTATCCGGCGGCGAGCAGCAGATGCTCGCCGTGGCGCGCGCGCTGGTGCTCAATCCGCGGGTCATATTGCTCGACGAGCCGCTGGAAGGCTTGGCGCCGATTATTGTCGAGGAATTGCTGCGCGCCTTGCGCCGCATCATCCGCGACGAGGGCATGTCCGCTATTCTGGTCGAGCAGAATCCGAAGAAAATTCTTGGCGTGACCGATGACGCCATCATCCTCGAGCGCGGCGCCATCGTGCACGCCGCTGAGAGCGCAACGCTATCGAGCGACCGCGCGGCGCTCGAAGCTCATCTCGGCGTTACCGATACCGCGCCGCGGCGCTTCGGCCGGCCTGCACAATAAGTTCCCGACCTGAGGTCCGCGGAATCCTTGCCTCGACGGGCCGTCTCCTGCTACCGCAAGTAACTGAAACGCATGCAGTTTTTCATTATTCTAAAGTAGAACTCGGCATGTGTTTGGTTGGGAAGGAAGCGACATCAAGTGAGAAGGACGCAAAGATCATGAGGCGCACCCTGACTGCATCGTGCGTTGTCGCAGCGCTTGCCGCGATGAGCCTGACCGCCAAAGCTGACGAGTTTTACGTCGGCGATCCCGTCGCCAAGAACGATCTGGAAATCGTCCCGCACTATCTTCTCGGCATTGAAATGGCGCCGATGCCGAAAGGCATGGCGATGGGCGCGAACGCCGTTCATATTGAAGTCGACGTCCATGCCGCCAAAGGCGAGAAGCACGGTTTCAAGGAAGGCGAGTGGATTCCTTACCTAACGATTTCCTACACCGTCGAAAAAGTCGGCGGCTCGTTCAAGGCGAGCGGCAAGCTTTCGGCCATGACCGCCGGTGACGGGCCGCATTACGCCAGCAACGTCGCGCTCGCGGGCGACGGCGATTATCGCCTGACTTATCATTTCGAGCCGCCGTCGAAGGCCGGCTTCCTGCGGCACGTCGACAAGGCGACCGGGGTGCCGGATTGGTGGCAGCCCTTCTCGGAGAGCTGGACATTCCATTTCCCGAGCAAAAAGGCGACCGACTAAAATCATCGAAGCGCCGCACAGGACTTAGCTAGGCGATTTGGTGGTGGCGCGCAGATGTTCGACGAACTGCCGGGCGTAGAGCGGCAGCTCGGCGAGTTTCCGGACGCAAATTGTCAGATCGCGCACCGCCCACGGATCGCTGAGCGGCACAGCGGCAATCTGCATGGTCTTGGCGACCCGCCGCGCGGTCGTTTCCGGCACAATGCCGATCCCGACCCGGCATTCGACCAGCCGGCACACCGCGTCGAAGCTGCGCAACTGCACCCGCAAACGCAGCGGCCGCCCGATCCGCACCGCCTTGCTGGCGAGGAAGCGCTGCAAGGCGCTGGCGCGGTCCAATCCGACGAAATCCTGATCGAGCACGTCGGCGAAACTGATTTTCGTCCGCCGCGCCAGCGGATCGGATTTTGCCACCGCGAGCACGAAGCGATCACGGCGGAACGGATAGGTCTCGAGCGCGCCGGTATCGACCGTGCCGGCGACAATGCCGAGATCGGCGACATCCTCGGCCAAGAGGCCGACGATCTCGTCGCTCAAGCGCTCTTCCAGGTCGACGCTGACATTCGGATGCGCGGTGAGAAACGAGCTGAGTGCTTCCGGCAGGAATTCGGTCAAGGCGTTGGTGTTCGACAGCACCCGTATTTGGCCGGCGAGCCCGCCGCCATAAGCGCTGAGGTCTTCGTGCAGGCGTTCGGCCTGGCGGAGTATGCCGCGCGCGTGCTGCAGCAGCGTGCGGCCGGCTTGCGTCGGCACCACGCCCTGGCGCCCGCGCGTCAACAGCGTAACGCCGAGGGCATCTTCCATGCGCCGGATGCGGGTCGAGGCGGCGGCGAGCGCGAGGTGCGCGCGTTCGGCGCCGCGGGTGATGCTGCCAGCGTCGGCGACGTGGCGGAAAAGACTTAAGTCGGCGAGGTCGAAGCGCATGTTCCGGGCTATACTTCGCCTTGGGCGAAGGCAGGCTTCAGTTAATGCCAATTGTCCGGCATATAAATAGCATTATCTTTCGCTTTTAGCGAAACTACGGCATGATCGCCGCTTTGCCGCCGCTGCATTGCGGCCCACGCATGGATTAGTTAGGAACGTCGCCCGGGCTCGGCGCGCCGCCGAGCGGACTCGGATGGGTATAATGGCCGAAACCAACGCTCCTGCGGCGCGGCCGCTGTCGCCGCACTGGCAAATCTACCGGCCGATGCTGACGATGATGATGTCCATCGTCCATCGCATCACCGGCGTCGCGCTCTATTTCGGCACCGTCATCGTCGCCTGGTGGTTCCTGGCCGCTGCGTCCGGACCTGCCGGCTACGCCAAGTTCGAGTGGTTTTCCGGGTCCATCATCGGCCGGCTGATTCTGTTCGGCTACACTTGGGCGCTCATTCATCACGCGCTTGGCGGCGTCCGCCATCTGATCTGGGATACCGGCCACGGCTTCGGCCCGAACGAGCGCGAGTGGCTCGCCGCCGCCAACCTGATCGGCTCGATCGCGATCACGGTGATCCTGTGGATCATCGCACTTTTGGCGCTGGGAGGATCGCGATGAGCGAGGCCCCGGCAAAACACATCCGCACGCCGCTGGCGCGCGTTCGCGGCCGTGGCGCCGCGCGTTCGGGCACCGAGAGCTTCTGGCTGCAACGGCTGACTGCGGTCGCCAACATCCCGCTGATTATCGCCGGCATAGTCATCGTCATCATGCTTCTCGGCCGCAACCAGGCCGCCGTCGCCCAGATCCTCGGCTTGCCGCTGGTCGGCATCATCATGTTGCTGTTCGTCGTGTCGATTACCGTCCACATGCGGATCGGCATGCAGGTCGTGATCGAGGATTACGTGCACGACGAATTGGTGAAACTGATTATGATCATGGCCAACACATTTTTCTGCGTCGCCGTGGCGATGGCTTCGATCTACGGTCTCCTCAAACTTTCATTTGGATTGTGAGCATGGCGAATAACGGAGCCAACGGTGGCGGCGCGGCGCCGGCCGTCAACGGCCGCGCTTATCCGATCGAGGACCACGCCTACGACGTGGTCATCGTCGGTGCCGGCGGCGCCGGCTTGCGCGCCGTCGTCGGCTGCAGCGAGGCCGGCCTGCGCACCGCCTGCATCACCAAGGTCTTTCCGACGCGCTCGCACACCGTGGCGGCGCAGGGCGGCATTGCGGCTGCGCTCGGCAACATGGGCGAAGACGATTGGCGCTGGCACATGTATGACACGGTCAAGGGCTCCGACTGGCTCGGCGACCAGGACGCCATCGAATATCTCTGCCGCAACGCGCCGGATGCGGTGTACGAGCTCGAACATTGGGGTCTGCCGTTCTCGCGCCGCGAGGACGGTAAAATCTATCAGCGCCCGTTCGGCGGCATGACCACCCATTACGGCAAGGGGATTGCGCAGCGTACTTGCGCCGCCGCCGACCGCACCGGCCACGCCATGCTGCACACCATGTACGGCCAGGCGCTGCGCCATTCGGCCGAGTTTTTCATCGAATATTTCGCCATCGATCTGATCATGGACGAGGACGGCCGCTGCCGGGGCGTGGTCGCGCTCAACCTCGACGATGGCACCATTCACCGCTTTGCCGCGCAGATGACGGTGCTCGCCACCGGCGGCTATGGCCGTGCCTATGCTTCATGCACCGGCGCGCACACCCAGACCGGCGACGGCAATGCCATGGTGCTGCG
>DATNNI010000481.1:0-4567 GCA_035601915.1 Xanthobacteraceae bacterium | reverse complement strand
GCGCTGGATGCGCGAAGCCGGCATGGCGGTGCGAATCGATTCCACCGGCAATGTGGTCGGCCGCTACCGCGGGCGCGATCCCGGTCCGGCGACGCTGATGCTCGGCTCGCATATCGACAGCGTGCGCGACGCCGGACGTTTCGACGGCACGCTCGGCGTGATCACGGCGATCGAGGTCGTCGGCGCCGCGGCCAAGGCGGGCAAACGCTATCCGTTCGCGATCGAGGTCATCGCCTTCGGCGACGAAGAAGGCGCGCGCTTTCCATCGACGCTGAGCGGGTCGAAAGCGCTGGCCGGGCGTTTCGATCGCAAGGCGCTCGACGAAGTCGGCGAGGACGGCGTGTCGCGCCGCCAGGCACTGCTCGCGTTCGGCTGCGATCCGCTGCGGCTGTCGGAGGAAGCGCTGTCGCCCGAGCACGCGCTCGGTTATGTCGAGGTGCATATCGAGCAGGGGCCGGTGCTGGAGCAGGAAGGGCTGCCGGTCGGCATTGTCACCGCCATCGACGGCGTCACCCGCGGCACCGTGGAGGTCGACGGCGTCGCCGGCCACGCCGGCACGGTGCCGATGGCAATGCGCAAGGATGCGCTCACCGCCGCGGCGGAAATGCTGCTAGCGGTCGAGGAGCGGGCGCGCGGGCGGCCCAATCTGGTGGCGACCGTCGGCAGGATTGAGGTGCCGGCTTCGGCCGCCAACACCATCCCCGGCCGCGCACGTTTCACGCTCGACATCCGAAGCCCCGTCGACCAGGAGCGGCTCGCCGCGGTGAACGACATCAAGGAACGCGTGGCCGCCATCGCGACCCGGCGCGGCGTTCATGCCAATTTTTCCGTCGGGCACGAAGTGCCGGCGGCGATTTGCGATCAAAATCTTTCCGGCCGTCTAGCGGCGGCGATCGAAGCGCTTGGGATCGCGCCGCGCCGGCTGCCGAGCGGCGCCGGCCATGACGCCATGGCGTTCGACCGGGTCATTCCGTTTGGTATGTTGTTCGTGCGCTGCCGCGGCGGAGTGAGCCATAATCCGGCCGAGTTTGCTTCGGCGGACGACATCGACATTGCCGCGCGCGTGCTCGCCTCTTTTTTAGATCGGATGTCCACACCATGACCATGCTTCGCATCAAGGCCGGCCCCTACCAGTTTGAGGCGCAGATGGAGAACGATCTCGCGCCCAATACCTGCGCCAGATTCGTGCGCATGCTGCCTTACCGCCAGCAAATCATACATGTGCGCTGGAGCGGCGAAGGTTGCTGGATACCGCTCGGCGATTTCGATTTCGGCGTCGGCTTCGAGAACGCCACCAGCTATCCCGCGCCGGGCGAGATCATTTTCTATCCGGGCGGCATCAGCGAAACCGAGATCCTGCTGGCTTACGGCCCGGTGGCGTTTGCGAGCAAGGCGGGTCAGCTCGCCGGCAATCATTTCCTGACCATGACCAAGGGCCACGAAAATCTGCAGGCGCTCGGCAAGCTGTGTCTGTGGAAGGGTGCGCAGGACATCGTCTTCGAGCTTCAAACGTAAGCCGCAATCGCGCGGATCGGCAGTAAAACCGGGCGGCGTCGCTTGCACTCCCACACGCCCGGCGACAAAATGCGTTACCGCCGGGAGGACATGCCTCGTGAGCTCGCGCGTCAGTTGCTTCGTCATTTGGGTAGCGGCGGTGCTGGCGCCGCTGTTGCTGGACGGCGGAATGAGCCTCGCGGTCGCGCAGGCCAAGCTCGACGCCACCTATAGCGCAACGCTCTTTGGACTGCCGATCGGCCACATCTCGTGGACTGTCGAACTGCGCAACAACCGGTTTACCAGCGCGGCGACCGGCGGGATTTCCGGCTTGCTGCGAATTTTTTCCGACGGGCACGGCGACGTGTCGGCGCAAGGAAATCTCTCCGGAGGCGAGCCGGTCGCGTCGCACTTTGCGCTGACGCTGATCGCCGGCAAATGGTCCGACGAGGTGCGCATCCTGTTTCGCGGCAACAAAGCCCAGGAATATGTGACGGCGCTGTCCGCGCCGGGCGCCAATCAAGTGCCGATCACAGATGCGAACCGCACCGGTGTGCTCGACCCGATGACCGCGCTGCTGGTTCACGTTCCCGGCGCCGGCAAGACCGCGGTGCCGGAAGCCTGCGAACGCACCATCCCGATCTTCGACGGTCACACCCGCTACAATCTGCGGCTTTCTTTCAAGCGCGTCGACACTGTGAGTATGGAAGGCGGCTACCAGGGTCCGGTCATCGTCTGCGCCGTGAAATTCTTTCCGGTGGCCGGCTACGATCCCAAGCACTTTCTCATCACCTATCTGGCAGCCCAGCACGACATAGAAATATGGCTGGCACCGATCGCCGGCAGCCGGCTGATGGTGCCGTATCGAATGTCGATGCCGACGCCGATGGGGCTTGGAATTTTGCAAGCGACGAAATTTGAATCGGTTCCGGCAAAATCGCAGACGACAAATCTCAATTGATATTTTCACCGCTGCAATCGCGGACTTTTACGCAATCTCCTACAGGTTAAGCGTACGAAAAATCACGCGGCGGCGCGCTGCTGAGCGCCGAAGCGGCATCGCCTTTGAGTTGAGAAAATAAGTCAAAATCCGCACGATTCTTGTCTGGTTTTTGCCAATCTGCGGCCCGTTTTCCGACAGGAAGCGGCTTTAGCGCTTAAAAACAACGGCATTTGCGGGGTTTAAAGCCGCGGGGTTGGGGCCGTTTAGTCAGGCGTAGTTGCGTTCATGCTCGGGCTGGGGGTCAGCGAAGAGCTTCAGGTTGCGCTTCTCGACGCGAGCATGCTCGCGTTGTTGGCGGTGCTGCCGGTATTCGCGGTTGGCTACGCGCGCCAATTATTGGCCGCGCGCCGGCTGCGCCCGGAATTTTCCCTGCGGCTCTACGAGGCGATCGAATTAAACCGCGCGCTGACGGAATACGAAAGGGTTTGGCGCCGCCGCAAGGAACTCCTGGATGTGGCCGATGGCGCGAGACCGTGGTGGCGCACGCTGCTGCGTCCTCGGACCGAAATAGCCTCGCCGCATGTCGACGAGTTCGAAGAAGTCGATGCCCACGCCCGTCACTTGCAGGCGGCGATCATTCGCCTCAAGCGCGGCCCGCTGCGGCGGCTGAAACTCCTGGTGCGCATTCTGTGCTCTCGTTTCGCTCTTGGCGGCGCGCTTGCCGTTCACGTTTTGCTGCTCACGTTGTTGATGGTCGCGCTGGAAAGCTCATGGGCGGGCGAATTGATCGTCAGCGCCAAAAATCCCATGACGTATCCCATGACCTGGTATCCGCTTGATGCGCGGATTTTCTATGCCAACGCCGCCGCCGCCATTCTCGCCGCTGCCTCGGCGCCGGCGTTTTTCCTGCTGCGCTGGGTCAATCTGCGCCACCGCTATTCGTTCGAGTTTTGCGCGCTCAAGGAGTTTGCTTATGGCGACCCCAATCGGGTGATCGAGCAACTCAAGGCCGATGGCGAAATTCCGGCGGCGGATGCCAGCAACGACAACGACGGCGACGCCTGGTTCGCGGTGCTGGGTCTTTCGCCTTCCGCGACCATCGAGGAAGTCAAGGAAGCCTACAAATCGCTGATCAAACAGAACCATCCGGACCGTGTGCACGGCATGGCGCGGGCCTTCGTGACGCTCGCCGAGACGAAAACCAAAAAGCTCAATGCCGCCTACCAATACGCTCTGTTCTCATTGCCGCAACTCGAATCGAGGCAGAGCGCTGCCGTCAATTGACCAGAAACGATCTTGCGCGGGGACCGCATGTCGCTGATGGAAAGCTTTGAAGAACAATGTGGTAATCCGCTCGACGTCGTCGAGCGGATGGCGGCGGCCAACCAGTGGCCGTTCGAGCGCTCGGCAGAGTCGGAAATCGCGCTCGTCGTCACCGGCAAAGGCACCAATTACCAAATCTCGTTTAGCTGGATGGAAGACATCGAAGTGCTGCACATCGCCTGCGCCTTCGAAATGAAGGTGCCGCAGTTGCGGCTCTCCGAAGTGCAGCGGTTGATCGCGGGCATCAACGAGCAATTATGGATCGGGCATTTCGACGTCTGGACGCAGAACGGCGTGGTCATGTTTCGCCACGGCCTCATTCTCGGCGGCGGCGGCGCCGTCACCGGCCGGCAATGCGAAGTGGCGCTCAGTAGCGCGCTCGATACCTGCGAACGCTTTTATCCGGCATTCCAGTTCGTGGTGTGGGCCGGCAAGACCGGCCGCGAGGCGATCGACAGCGTCATGCTCGAGACCTGCGGCGAAGCGTAAGCACCGATCCTCCCGGATTTACGGCGCGCGGATCAGATCGGCGGCGCGCTCGGCGATCATGATGGTCGGCGCATTGGTATTGCCGCGCACCACGCTCGGCATCACCGAGGCGTCAACCACGCGCAACCCCTCGATACCGCGCACGCGGCAATACTGATCGACGACCGCCTCTTGGTCCGAGTCCGGGCCCATCTTCACCGTGCTCGTCGGGTGATAGATCGTGCCGCAATTGTTGCGAACGAAATCGGCCGTGGCGCTATCTGAGGCGACGATCTCGCGCGTGATGCCGACGAACTCCTTGACGTATGGAACGAAGCG
>DATNNI010000480.1:0-4843 GCA_035601915.1 Xanthobacteraceae bacterium | reverse complement strand
AATCTGAAATTCGTGCTCAAGGAATTTCCGGTTCTGGGCGAAGGCTCGGTCGAAGCCGCCCATGTCGCCGTGGCCGCGCGCATGCAGGACGTTACCGGGAAAAAGTACATTGAATTTCACCAAAAGCTCCTGGGCGGCCGCGGACCGGCCGACAAGGCCCGTGCTCTCGCCGCCGCCAAGGAGGTTGGCTTCGATATGGCCCGCATCGAAAAAGACATGGCGAGCGACGAGGTAAAAAAGACCATCGACGAGAACTTAAAGCTCGCCGAGCTCATCGGGGTTAACGGCACGCCAAGCTACGTGGTTGGCGACGAGGTCGTGGTGGGCGCCGTTGGTCTCGACGCGCTCAAGGAGAAGATCGCAGCCGAGCGGAAATAGCCGGCGCGCGCCTCTCCGATCGGCACGTTAGCTATCCAAACCCGGTGTTTCGGCGGCGCAGGCTTCCCCTTTCGGGGTCCGTTCCCTATAAACGGGCCGACGCAGCGAGGAGCCCGGGCGAAGCTCGCGAATGTCGAAGACGATTTATATTCTGAACGGACCGAACTTAAATCTGCTCGGTACGCGGCAGCCCGAGATTTATGGACGGGCTACGTTGGCCGATGTCGAGAAGCTTTGCCGTGGGGCAGGGGATCGGCACGGCTTGACCGTCGAGTTTCGCCAGTCCAACCACGAAGGTCAGATCATCGACTGGATCCAGGAAGCGCGCGCCCAGAAAGCGGCCGGGCTGATCATTAACCCGGCCGGTTACACGCACACGTCGGTGGCCATCCTCGACGCTCTTCTTACGCTCGAGGCGCCGATTATCGAGGTGCATATTAGCGACATTCGCACGCGCGAAGCGTTTCGCCGGCATTCCTACGTTTCTCAAGCCGCGGGGACGGTAATCTCCGGTGAGGGCATCGATGGCTATACGCGCGCCGTCGGCGAGCTTGCCGCAATGATCGGCGCCAAAACGCGCGCAAAGGTGTGAACGGTGGCACGCAGTTCCGGGACCCCGCCGAAAACACCAGCCATCGACCGCGATGCCATTCGCGAGCTGGCGCGGCTATTGGACGAAACCGGCCTCACCGAGATCGAGCTGCAACGCGATGGCGTGCTTATCCGAGTGGCGCGAAATCTGACGGCACGAACGCTACCGTCGCCCTCGCCGGCCGCCGCAGTCGTGGACGCCAAAACCCCCTCGCCTCTTCCCGTTGAGCCTCATCCGGGACTCGTTGTGTCGCCGATGGTCGGCACGGCCTATCTCGGTCCTTCGCCTGGCGCGCGCCCGTTTGTCGACATTGGCAGCGAGGTGAAAGCCGGCGAAACATTGATGATCATCGAAGCGATGAAGACCATGAACCAGATCCCCGCTCCGCGCGCCGGGAAAGTCATTCAAATCTTGATCGAGGATGGCCAGCCGGTCGAATACAGCGAGCCGCTGATGATCATCGAGTGAGATGTTCGATAAAATCCTGATCGCCAACCGTGGTGAAATCGCGCTGCGCATCCTGCGGGCGTGCAAGGAACTCGGTATTCCGACGGTGGCGGTTCACTCGACGGCGGACGCCGACGCCATGCATGTGCGGCTCGCCGACGAAAGCGTCTGCATCGGCCCGCCGCCGGCGATCGACAGTTACCTCAACATTCCGGCGCTGCTCGCCGCCTGCGAAATCACGGGCGCGGATGCCGTACATCCGGGCTATGGATTTCTCGCCGAGAACGCGCGCTTCGCGGAAATCCTCGGCGAACACAACGTGCACTTTATCGGCCCGCGTCCCGAACACATCCGGCTTATGGGCGACAAGGTGGCCGCCAGGCGCGCGGCCAAAGATCTTGGTATTCCGATTGTGCCGGGGTCGGATGGAAGCGTCGGCTCCGACGCGGAGGTCGAGCGGCTGGCGCGCGAACTGGGGTACCCGCTGCTCTTAAAGGCCGCGGCCGGCGGCGGCGGCCGCGGCATGAAGCTCGTTCGCGCCGCAGATGAGCTTCCCCTCGCGCTGAGCGTGACCCGCGCCGAGGCGAAGGCCGCGTTCGGCGACGACGCGCTTTACGTGGAACGCTACCTGGAGAAACCGCGTCACATCGAAGTTCAAATTCTCGGCGACGGCAAAGGCCACGTCATCCATTTGGGCGAGCGTGATTGTTCGCTGCAACGCCGCCACCAAAAAATCTGGGAGGAAGGCCCCTCGCCCGCGCTTAACAGCGCGGCCCGCGACCAGATTTGCGACACGGCCGCGCGGGCGATGCGCACCATAAAATATCTCGGCGCCGGCACGATCGAGTTCCTCTACGAGGACGGCAAGTTCAATTTCATTGAAATGAACACTCGAATCCAGGTCGAGCATCCGGTCACCGAAATGATCACCGACATCGATCTCGTGGCCGAGCAAATCCGCATTGCCGCCAATGGCGACCTGTCGCTCACGCAAAGCGACGTGAAGTTTCACGGGCACGCCATCGAATGCCGCATCAATGCCGAAAGTCCGGTGTCGTTCCGGCCGTCTCCCGGCAAGATCGTCCATTATCACCCGCCGGGCGGTCTCGGCGTACGGATCGATTCCGCGGCGTATTACGGCTACACGATTCCGCCGTATTACGATTCACTCGTTGGAAAGCTCATCGTCCACGGCAAGACGCGCGACGAATGTCTGATGCGCCTGCATCGCGCGCTCGACGAGTTCGTGGTCGACGGCATCGAAACGACGCTGCCGCTGTTCCGCGCGTTGGCGCGCGAAGCCGAAATCATCGACGGGGATTACCACATCCACTGGCTGGAAGAGTTTCTGGCGCGCGGCGGCGCCGAGTAATAAGTCAAGCGTGCAGGCGCTGGGCCGCTTTCGCAGCGTCGGCAAGGATACGACCGACCATTTCCGGAACGTAGGGTTTGGCAACGAACACCGCGCCTGGCACCTGCAGCTCAGCATCCAGCGTATTGACGCGGCCCGACGCATAGACCACGGGCAGGTCCGGAAATAGCTCGCGGGCGCGATGCGCGAGCGCCAAACCGTCGACACCACCGGCTAGATTGATGTCGGTGAACAATATATCGACGGCCGTGGATGCGAGTTGCCGCAACGCTTCCGCCGCATTGCTCACTGCACGAACGGTAAACCCCTGCTCCTCGAGAGACTCGGAGACCCACTCGCTGATCAAAAATTCATCCTCGACCAGCAAAACGCGGAGCGGCGGAAATTCGCTTAGGGACGAGTGCATGATCGGCTCCACCGGCTTGGTACTGCAGTGTAACAGAGCCGCCGCACTTTGCGTTCAAACTGGCGAAAATTTTAGCAAGTATGTAGTTTATGCTTGTTTAAGATGTCCGGGCGCCATGGCGGCCGATTAGCCTGTTTTGCAGAATAGAAACCCGCGTGCTGGAAAATACCGCCCGCTCATAGCTAAACATCGAAGCGCAATGGCCAGCCGCGAGTCCGCCCTCGTCGATATCACGCCTGAAGTCCTGCTGAAGGCGTATGCGTGCGGCATTTTTCCGATGGCGGAGAGCGCCGACGATCCCGCGCTTTATTGGATAGAACCGGAGCGTCGCGGGGTCATCCCGCTGGATCGCTTTCATGTGCCCGATCGCCTCGCCCGAACCGTGCGATCCGACCGTTTCACTGTGATCGTCAATCACGACTTCGAGGCGGTGGTGAACGGCTGTTCCGAGCCGGGACCCGGGCGTGTCCGAACTTGGATCAACACCCGCATCCGCAATCTCTATCGGCGACTCTATGAGCGCGGCGACTGCCACACGGTCGAGGTCTACGAGGGGGGCCAGCTGGTCGGCGGCCTCTATGGCGTCAGCCTCGGCAGGGCGTTTTTCGGCGAGAGCATGTTTCACCGCAGCCGCGACGCTTCCAAGGTCGCGCTTGTGCACCTGGTCGCGAGGCTCAAGGCCGGCCGTTACCGGCTGCTCGACACCCAGTTCGTTACGCCGCATCTGCGCACATTCGGCGCGATCGAAGTTTCGCGCCCGGCTTATCATAAGCTTCTCGATGCAGCGCTCGTCGGCGAAGGAAATTTCGGCGCGCTCGCGCTCGATCGGCCGGTTTCGGGCAAGGTCGCTCTCGCGCGGCTTGAGATCTCCTAAGGCGAACTTTCAGTTCGGCTGGACTTGCACCGGCGCAGGCGATCCAACGGCCGGGAGCGGCGCGTTCTGTTGGCGAGAGTTGCCCTGACGCGTGCGAGACGGCGTGCGCGGTTGCGCCGCGGGAGTAACTTCCGGCGCAGATGGCGTAACCGGTTGAGCGACCTTGGTTGGCGCGGGCGACGCGCAATCCGTGAGCCAAACGTCGTAAATCGGATGCTCGACAGCATGCAGGCCCGGACTTGCCGCGAACATCCAGCCAGAAAAGACCCGCTTCACTTCGCCTTGCAGCGTCACCTCGTCCACTTCGACGAAGGCGTCGGTATTCGTCGCCTCGGTCGGCGGGCGCGTATAACAAGCCCGCGTCGTCACCCGAAGCGCGCCGAATTGCACCGTTTCTCCAATGCCGGCATCGAAGGAAATGATGCGTCCCGTGATCTTGTCGAGTCCGGAAAAGACCGCGCGCCCGTTGTCGATTTTTTGCGTCGGAACTTCGGTGACCACTGTGTCGTCGAGTTGTGGCGAACCCTCCGCCGGCTGTTGTGGCGCACCCGGCGTTGCCGGCGGCAGCCCCGCGGGTTGAACGGCTCCAGGCGTGGCCGCGGGCGGCGTAGTGGCTGGCGCGATCGCGGCCCCGGGCGGCGGCGCTAGCGGCTGAGTTTGGATGGCGGATGGCGGGGCTGGAGATGGGGCGGGCAGCGGCGCCGGTCCCGGATAATGGACAGGTGGCGGTTGCGACGGGAATGCGCCGCCTGGAATATCAGCCGGCGGCCGCGG
>DATNNI010000479.1:0-3398 GCA_035601915.1 Xanthobacteraceae bacterium | reverse complement strand
ATATCAAGAAAAGATTCAATTAAGCGCCGCCGGGGGTTTTCTCGGCGATGCAGCTAAGCGGCGTTTAGCGTCAAGCTAGTTTGCACTTGCCGCGGGCTTTGGTTTTTCCGCCGGTTGGGCCGACAGCGGATCGAAGCCGATATAAGCGACATAATCGTCGAGCTGCGAAGTCGGGCTTGGCACGGGAAAGCTCAGGCCCTCTTCGACATGGGCAAAAACCTTCCTGCTGTCGCCGGCTTCAAGCGTAACCGGGATGCGGATGAACTTGGTGGTCACCGGCTTGGTGCCGCCGGGGGTTTCCTGCACGACGGCAATTCGCAACGGCACAACGACCTCGCCGGAGCCGCCGGTGGGGCCGACAATGACCCGTCCCTCGACGCCGATCCGCATAGCCATGATACCATCGGCGGCAGTGCAGTTGCGCGCCATCCGCACGAACTCGCCTTGATACCTTATCGACATCGCCGAGCTGTCGCCGGGCGGCGAAACGGTCAGTGTCGAGGCGCCCTGACGCACTTCAACCGGCGGGCAAGTGACGTCACCTTGGCCTGTGGCCGCGGTTTGCGCTCCCTTGGCGGACGAACCGCTAAACAAGTCGGTGAACGAGCCTGTTCCCGAATAGCCGTGCTGAGCCCCGGTAGGCGCGGAGGCGCTGTCGCTGATCTGACTTGCGCATCCGCAAGTCAGAAAGGCGAGCAAAAGCGCGGCCCCAAACAGCGGGCGGTCATATAAGTCCGTTGGACGATCGGTTCCCGGCATGCCCCAAAGAATCTTTATTGTTCGTCGGCGCTCGTTCTAGCAAAAAAACCATGGCCATCCCAAGGCGTCCGCTTAGCGGCGTGCGGTTGCGGGGGGTCAGGGTTTGGAATCTTTCAAGCGGCCGTACAGCAGGTGATCCTGCCAAATACCATTGATGCAAAGATATTCGCGGGCGTAGCCCTCACGCACGAACCCGGTCTTCTCCAACAATCTGATCGAGCCGGCATTGCTCGGAATGCAGGCGGCTTCGAGCCGATGCAGCCGCAGGGAGGCGAAGGCGAAAGGAATGATCGCCCGTACCGCCGCGGTCATGTAACCCCGGCGCACGAAAGGCCGGCCCATCCAGTAACCAATGCTGCCGGCTTGCGCTACGCCGCGGCGGATATTCGCCAGCGTCAATCCGCCCACCAGCGTATTGTCGGAACTGCGGATGATCAGAAACGCGTAGCCTTGATCCGTGCGCAAGTCTTCGGAGTATCGCTTGATGCGGCGGCGGAATGCGCTGCGGCTTAGATCATCGGCGGACCAGGTTGGTTCCCAAGGCGTGAGGAAGTCGCGGCTTTCTTCGCGCAGCGCGGTCCAGTCGGCGTAGTCGGGTGCCTGCGGTATCCGCAGCAAGACGCCCTCGCCGGCCACGGAGGGTAGCGGATCGGCGAAGTTGATGGTGCGGAAGAACGCCATCCCCGTCCATGGTCATGCCGCTTGGCGCGTCAGAGTCTCGACAATGGCGGCGGCACTTTCAAGCCCGGAGCCCAGTCCCAGCACGGCAATCGCCGGCTTGCCGCGCGCGAGCAGGGCCTGTCCGGCGGCGCGGGCGCTTTCGACCGTCACCGCTTCGACCTTTTCGACCAGTTCCTCGAGCGGAATCGGCCGCCCCCACACCATCATCTGCCGTGCCAATTGTCCGATGCGATCGCCGGAGCTTTCGAGCGCCATGAGCAGGCCGGCTTTCATCTGCGCCTTGGCCCGCGCAATTTCCGCCTCGGAAATGTGTGTGGTGGCATTGGCGATCTCGTCGACCACCAAGCGCATTAGCCCGGTCGCGTCGCCGGCGTCGGTACCGGCATAAAGCCCGAACATGCCGACATCCGAATACGAGGCATGAAAGCAATAGATCGAATAGCACAGGCCGCGTTTCTCGCGGGCCTCCTGGAACAGCCGGGACGACATGCCGCCGCCAAGCACGTTGCTGAACATCTGCAGCGAGTAAAGTTGCGGATCGTTTTGCGGGACCCCGGGCAGCGCCAGCGCAATATGTACCTGCTCGAGCTTGCGCTTTTCGATATGGGCGCCGCCGCCGAACCGCGCCGGCGCTGGCGCCGGCCCGGCCGGCCCGCTGAAACTCGCAAAACGCTTTTCAACCTCCGCGACTACGGCGTCATGACTGACCGCGCCGGCGGCGGCAAACACCATGTCGGGCCCGCGGTAATGGCGGCCGAGATAGTCGCGCAACTTTGCGCCGTCGAACGATCGTACCGTCACCGGCGTGCCGAGAATGGAGCGGCCGAGCGGCTGGTCGGGAAAGGCCGTGGCTTGCAAGTATTCGAAGATGAGATCGTCGGGGGTATCGGCGACCGCGCCGATCTCCTGCACGATGACATTCTGCTCCAGCAAGAGATCGTCGCTCCCAAATGCCGGTTCGGAGAGAATGTCGGCAAGGACGTCGATCGCCAGCGGCACGTCGGCTTTGAGCACGCGAGCAAAATAGGCCGTGCTCTCGACGCTGGTCGCGGCATTAAGGTCGCCGCCGACGGCCTCGATCTCCTCGGCGATCTGCCGGGCGGTGCGCCGCCGCGTTCCCTTGAACGCCATATGTTCGAGGAAATGCGAAATACCATGCTCGTCGTGGCGTTCGTCGCGGCTGCCGGAATTGACCCACACGCCGAGTGAGGCGGTCTCCAGGTGCGGCATGGTGTCGGTAACGACACTGATGCCGGATTTCAATTTTGTCACCGCAACGCTCATGCCGCCGCTCCTTCTTGCGCGGCACGGCTTGTCGTCAGAACGAAACGCTCGACCGCAGATTGATCCGCCGGCAGCGCGGTAACGCGCTCCGGCCGTTGATTGAGATCGGAAAGCCAGTTCGGTAATTCGGGCCGCTCGCCGCAGGCCGCCGCCACTGCCTCCGGAAATTTCGCCGGATGCGCGGTCGAAAGCACCACCATGGGCACCGCCGGATTGCGAGGCTCCTTCTCCGCCGCCGCAATGCCGACCGCGGTATGCGGATCGACAAAAATCCCGGTCTCGCGCTTGACCGTGCGGATGGTGGCCGCGACTTCTTCCTCGTCGGCGCGCGCGGCGACGAAGGATGCGCGAATGTGCGAGAGCGCATGCGCCGAGAGCGTGAACTTGCGGGCTTGCGCCAACGAATCCATCAGCGCGCGCACGGCGCCGCCGTCGCGCTGGTAGGCTTCAAACAACAGGCGCTCAAAGTTCGATGCCACCTGGATGTCCATCGACGGCGACGATGTCGCCACCACGTCGCGCAGTTCATAACTGCCGGTGGCGAGCACGCGGGCGAGGATGTCGTTGACGTTGGTGGCGATAGTCAGCCGTTCGATCGGCAAGCCCATAAGCTGCGCGACGTAACCGGCATAGACATCGCCGAAATTACCGGTCGGCACGGTGAAGGCGACGGC
>DATNNI010000478.1:0-4401 GCA_035601915.1 Xanthobacteraceae bacterium | reverse complement strand
ATGATTTTGCGCTTGCATGTTGCGCCGGGCATCGCGGATCAGCGACTTCGAGAGTTGGGCATATTGAATGCCCATGTCCTCTTCGCCGCATTCGCCGAGCGTCCGGCCGTCGAAGCCGATGATCGCCGAATGGCCGAAGTAGCTGTAGACGCCGTCGAAGCCGGCGGCGTTGGCGACGGCGACGTAAACATTGTTCATCCAGGCCATCGCCTTGGCGACCAGGACCTGCTGGTCCTTGGCCGGGTACATGTAGCCCTGGCAGCGTACAATAAGTTCGGCGCCTTTCATGGCGCAGTCGCGCCAGATCTCCGGGTAGTTGCCGTCATCGCAAATGATGAGGCTGACCTTCAGGCCTTTGGGGCCTTCGGAGACATAGGTGCAGTTGCCCGGGTACCAGCCCTCGATCGGCACCCACGGCATGATCTTGCGATATTTCTGAACGATCTCGCCCTTGTCGTTCATCAGGATCAGCGTGTTGTAGGGCGCCTTGTTCGGGTGATCCTCGTGCCGTTCGCCGGTCAGCGAGAACACCCCCCACACTTTTGCTTTTTTGCAGGCTTCGGCAAAGATCTGCGTTTCCTCGCCGGGCACGCTCGCCGCCGTCTCGTACATCTCCTTGGAGTCGTACATGATGCCGTGCGTGCTGTATTCGGGGAAGACCACCAGATCCATTCCCGGCAGTCCGACCTTCATGCCGACCAGCATCTCGCCGATCTTGCGCGCATTCTCCAGCACTTCCGCCTTGGTGTGCATGCGCGGCATTTTGTAATTGACGACGGCAACGCCGATCGTGTCGTTGCTGCTGCCGATATCACCGTGAAGCATCTCGATCTCCTTGTTTGTTTTCACTCGCCGGCACGTTCGCGGCGTACGCTCCGCCGCTGAAAGCTTGCGCTACGTGCCCGCCGAGTGAACCACCCGGCTCAAGAGCATAAAAAAAGCCCGCTTCGCCACTGTTCGTGGTCGCAGCAGGGCTTCCTTGCCCATCAATTTTTTACGGCGCCATTGCCGCGCTCCTCAGGTTAGGAGCCTGCAAAAAAGCTAGCCGAGAATGTCATTTGAGTCAATGATTGCAGCCGCGACTGCGGCAACAGAGACACGCTGACTCATCGCTTGGCGGCGAATGAAATGGTACGCTTGTTCCTCGTCGAGCCGCCGCTTGTCCATGAGAATTCCCTTGGCGCGCTCGACGCTGCGGAACGATCGCAAAGTCTCGTCAAGCTTGTCGATCCGCGCGCGCAAGCGCTGCTCGTAGAGAAACTGCGCGCGCCCGACGGCAAGGCTTGTCAGCACGGTCGCGCCGGTAAACGGCCGGGGCAGCGTCGCGTGCGGCGCGCAGTCGCGCAGGAGTTTTAGCTGCGGCGCGCCGATCGCATTGACGACCACCACCAACGCGGCCAAGGGTTTGCCCGGAACCCAGGGCATGCATTGCGGCAGCTCGGGCGCGAGTTCGCAAAACATCACATCGGCGGAAGCGGGAAGGCGGTCCGGTAATGGCCAGATGCGGCGCACGCTCCCTCGCGTTCGCGATAGCTCCCGGGCCAGCATGTCGCCATGCTGGTCGGGAGGAACGGCGACAATGATGTCCAGCGCGGAAATGTCGCCGGCGCCATTGTCGCGCGAGGAAGCGCCCGCAGCGGACCCGTTTTGCCCGTACTCGCTCACGGGTGCGCCGGCGCCGCGGCAAGATTACCGCGCCCGATCAGAAACGGGTCCGCCCAAACGGACGTGGCCGATTGCTGCACGATTTCAAATTGACCGCTCCGGTCGACACGTCCCACGCGCGACCACAGATCGGTGTGGCTGGTCGCGGCGTTGATGGACACCCGTCCTTGCGGGGCTTCGAAATCGACACCAAGGACGCTTTGCTTGATGAGGTCGGTTTCCATCGATTCCGTCAACGCCAACGCCTTGGCGAAGAGGTGGACCTGAAAATACGCCGCCTCGGCGCACATGTTGGTCGGCTCGTCCGCGCCGTAACGCTTCTTGTAGCGCTTGACGAAAGTGTCGTTGCGATCGCCCCGCACCGACTGGAAATACGGCGCCGCCGTGACGTGCCCGGCGGCCACGTCGAATCCCATGGCGCGCACTTCCGACTCGGTCGTGGTCAAACTGCCGATCGGGACGATGCGGGCGTCGAGACCGGCCTCGGCGAACGCCTGATAAAGATAGACCGTAGAGTCGCCGACCACGGTCGAAAAGATCACGTCGGCGCCGGCATTCTTGATCTGCTGCATGACCGGACGGAATTCGCCGCGCTTGGCGCGAAGGTCGAGATATTTTTCGCCGACCACGGTGCAACCGCGGGCGCGCAACAGATCGCGCATCACCCGGTTGGACTCGCGCGGGTAAAGGTAGTCGGAACCGACCAGATAAAACCGCTTGCCGTAAGTCTCGGCCAGATACGAGCACAGCGCGACGCTGTTCTGGTTGGGCGCGGCGCCGGTATAGATCACGTTCGGAGAAAATTCGAAGCCTTCATAGAGTGTCGGATACCACAACAGTCCATTGAGGCGCTCGACCACGGGCAGCACGGCTTTCCGGCTGCTCGACGTGTAGCAGCCGAAGATCATGGTCACGCCGTCGTCGATCATCAGCCGCTTGGCGTATTGGCCGTAAGCTTGGGCATCAGACTGAGGATCGTAGATCAGCGGCGCGAGCTCGCGCCCATTGACGCCGCCGGCTTGGTTGATTTCGTCGACCGCCAGCAGCGTGGCCCGCAACTGCGTCTCCTCGATGATGGCCATGACGCCAGATTGAGAGAACAGCACGCCGACCCGCCAAGGCCGAGACCCGATATCCTCCCGCCGCGTCAAAGGCTTCTCCATAGTCGCCTAGGCGCGCTGAGGCCCGATGGCGCCGGCCAACTTCGCTGCGGCCCAAGTAAATGCCGTTCACGACGCCATAGCAAGCGTCGGAACCTTAGCTTGACCAAGCAGGAATGATGCCAAGCGAAAGGCCGCGGCGCGGCATTACGTCGGCGGCCCGTCCGGCCAGCGCCTCGCTGAAAAACCGCGGCAAAGCCCGGCGTCGTTTTGACTGGAGGTTGCGGGCGTCGCCATTGTTCGCTCGCAGGGAGAGGAAGCGACCGCCGCGGAAGCGGGCCTGCTGCCTGGTCAGACCGACAGGTGCCGCTGCACGACGTCCGGCGTTAGCTCACCGATGTCGCCGCCGGCAACTATCCGGCCGGTCTCCAAAATCGCAAACTTCTGCGTGATGGCGCGAACGAAATCCAGATTTTGCTCGACCAAGAGGACCGCGCAATTACGCTCGGACGGGATGCGCTTGATGATCGGCTCGATCTCCTCCACGACTGAGGGCTGCAAGCCTTCGGTCGGCTCGTCCATCAACAAAAGCTTCGGCTCTTGCACCAGCGCGCGGGCAATCGCCAATTGTTGTTGCTGACCGCCGGAAAGCGTGCCGCCCTTCTGGCCCACGATACCCTTCAAGGCCGGGAAATATTCGAAGACGAAGTCCGGCACCTTCTTCGGCTTTCCTTTGCCGATCAGCGCCACGTAAATGTTCTCGGCGACGGTGATGTCTGGAATGATATCCCGGCCTTGCGGTACGTAAGAGATGCCGAGCCAGGCGCGGCGATGCGATTTGAGCGAGGCGATTTCGGTGCCGTCGAGCTTGATCGATCCGCGCTTGGGCGGGTTGACGCCGGTGATGCTGCGCAACAGCGTGGTCTTGCCGGCGCCGTTGCGCCCGAGCACGGCAAACAGCTCGCGATCGGCCATTTCCAGCGAAACGCCGTGCAGGATGTGGCTCGTGCCGTAAAACGTCTCGATGGCGCTAACCTGCAGCGTCACTGGAATTTGCCCTTTCCCAGATAGACGCGGCGCACCGTTTCGTTGTTCATGACCTCGCTCATCGGCCCGTCCGCCAGCATCTCACCCTGGTGCAACACCGTGATCCGCTTGCCGATCTGCCGGACAATATGCATGTCGTGCTCGACCAAGAGCACCGTGTGGGTCTGCGCGATCTTGCGGATCAGCTCCGCGGTCTTGTGTTTGCCGTCTTCGGTCATGCCCGTGGTCGGCTCGTCGAGCAGCAGGAGCTTCGGATTGGATGCGATCAGCATGCCAAGCTCCAGCCATTGGCGTTCGCCGTGCGACAGCGAGTCGGCCGGATCGGAGGCCTTGTCCGCCAATTCGACGAATTCGAGGATTTCCCAAATGCGGTCCCGCTCCGGTCCGGTCAGGCGCAGGAACAGCGTGGAAAACACCCGACGCCGGCCTTGCAGCGAGACCATGACGTTGTCGAACACCGACAAGGTCTCGTACATGTTCGGGACTTGAAACTTACGGCTGATGCCGGCCTGAAAAATATCGTCGGGCGCCCAACCGGTGATGTCGCGGCCGGCAAAATGGATCGAGCCGGAAGCGGGCTTGAACTGGC
>DATNNI010000477.1:0-4598 GCA_035601915.1 Xanthobacteraceae bacterium | reverse complement strand
CTTGCGGCCAACTTGCGCAACGCCTTGCTGTTCAACGTCGTATTGGCCGTGTTCAACTTGTTTCCGCTTCCGCCGCTGGACGGCGGGCGCATCCTTGTCGGCCTTCTGCCGGTCGCCGCGGGGAGGGTGCTGGCTCAGGTTGAGCCTTTCGGCATCGCCGTTCTGCTGGCGCTGTTCATCGTGCTGCCGGTACTGGGCGCCACGCTCGGCGTTGATCTCGGCGGCGTGTCGCATGCGCTCGCCGTCGCGACGCATGCGGTGATCGGCGCGATCGTTTACCTGACCGGCAATGCATGAACGGCCGCCGTCAGAGGTCTTGGAAGCGTTTTCCCTGTGCGACCAGCTTCTCGAGTAAAGGCGCCGGCGTGAAATCGCTTCCCATCGTCGCCTCGAACTCCTTCAGCTTCGCCAGGATCCTCCCCGGGCCGACGAGGTCGGCATAAAACATCGGACCGCCGCGATAAACCGGCCAGCCGTAGCCGTTGATCCAAACAATATCGATGTCGGAGGCGCGCTGCGCGATGCCTTCTTGCAGGATCTTGGCCCCTTCGTTGATCATCGGATAAATGCAGCGCTCGAGGATTTCCTCGTTCGAGATGCTCCGGCGGTTGATGCCTTTCTGGGCCGCGAAGTCGAGCACGATTTTTTCCACAACCGGCGACGGTTTGGCGTTGCGCGCCTCGTCGTAATCGTAAAATCCGGCCCCGGTCTTTTGCCCGCGCCGGCCCATCTCGCAAAGAATTTCGCGAATGGTGGAGGATTTGCTGGTTTCCTTGGACCAGCCGATATCGAGCCCGGCAAGATCGCTCATCGCAAAGGGGCCCATAGGCAGCCCGAAATCATAAAGCACGCGATCGACGTCCCACGGCATGGCGCCTTCGAGGATGAGCTTTTGCGCTTCGCGCTGCCGCTGGCTCAGCATGCGATTGCCGACAAACCCGTGACAGACGCCGACCAAGACGGCGACCTTGCCGATTTTGCGCGCGAGCTGCATCACGGTGGCAATGACGGGCTTTGTGGTCTTTTGACCGCGCACCACTTCAAGAAGGCGCATGACGTTGGCCGGCGAGAAGAAGTGCATGCCGAGCACGTTTTCCGGCCGGCCGGTGGCCGACGCGATCTCATCGATATTGAGGTAGGAGGTGTTGGAAGCGAGGATGGCCTCTTTCTTCGCGATCGCATCAAGTTTGCGAAAGACGTCCTTTTTGATGTCCATGTTTTCGAAAACCGCCTCGATCACAAGATCGCAGTCGGACAGCGTGTCGAGTTTCAGCCCGGGGCTGAGCAGCCCCACGCGCTTTTCTAGGTCGGCCTGCGACAGCCGTCCCTTTTTCGCGGTATTATCGTAATTGCGCCGGATGGTGCCGACTCCCCGATCGAGCGCGTCCCGCGCTGTCTCAACAATCGTTACCGGGATGCCGACGTTGAGGAAATTCATGGCGATGCCGCCACCCATGGTACCGGCGCCGATGATGCCGACGCGTCCGATTGGCAACACGGGCGTATCGTCCGGCACATCGGCAATTTTCGATGCTTTGCGCTCGGCAAAGAAGACGTAGCGCTGCGCTTGCGATTGCGCAGTCGGAATGAGGTCGAGAAACGCTTGGCGCTCGAGCTTCATACCTTCGTCGAACGGCAGATCGACGGCGGCCTTGACCGCGCGCAAGGCCGAACGCCAGGCTTCAAAGCCGCGGTACCGGCGAGCGTAATCGCGTTCGACCTTGTCGAAGATTTCCGGATGCCCCCGGGCGGCGTCGATCTTGTCGTTGAGGTCGCGAATCCGGCGAAGCGGCATGTGCGTGTCAATGACTTTGCGCGCGAACGCGATGGCGCCTTCGCCCAGCTTTCCTTCCTCAGTGAGCGCGTCGACAACGCCCCATTCGAGCGCCTGTTTGGCCGAAAACGGCGTGCCGGTAAGGATGGCGTCGAGCGCATTCTCAATGCCGCTGAGCCGCGGCAAGCGCTGGGTACCGCCGGCGCCTGGAATGAGGCCGAGCTTGATTTCGGGAAGGCCAAATTTCGCCGAGGGTACGGCGACGCGATAATGGCACATCAACGTCATTTCGAACCCGCCGCCAAGCGCCGTGCCATGGACGGCGGCGATGATCGGTTTCGGGCCGCCTTCCAGCGCCGACTGAAGCTCGGGAAGGGTGGCGCCCTTTGACGGCTTGCCGAATTCGGAAATATCGGCGCCGGCAATGAAGGTGCGGCCGGCGCAGATGATGACAATGGCCTTCACGGCGGGGTCGGCGGCCGCTTGCGTGACGCCGTCGCGAAGCCCGTTGCGCACGTCGGCGGAAAGCGCGTTGACCGGCGGGGAATTGATGGTCACAAGCGCGATATCGCCCTCGCGCGTCAAATCGGTTACGGCATTGATCGCGGCCATGGGCTAACTCCTCCCGGTGCGGCTTTGCTTTCGGCTTGGCCCAAAATAAGGTTGAGCGCAAAATACATAATGGTCGTGACGGAGGAAACGTCCGTGTCGCTATTCGACTTGAACGGCAAAGTGGCCGTAGTCACCGGTTCATCGCGCGGGATCGGCCGCGCCATCGTCGAACGCATGGCCGAGCACGGCGCCAGAGTGGTCGTGTCGTCGCGCAACCAGGCGGCCTGCACCGAGGTCGCGGACGCGATCAATGCGAAATACGGCGCAGGGCGCGCGCTGGCGCTTGCCGCCAATATCTCGGCGAAAGAGCACCTAAAACGCCTGGTGGACGAAACCATCGCCACATTCGGCCAGATCGACGTGTTGGTCTGTAACGCCGCCTCCAATCCGCATTACGGACCGATGCACACCATCACCGACGACCAACTGCGCAAGATTCTCGACAACAACATCGTCTCCAATCATTGGCTGATAACGCTGGTCGCGCCGGGGATGATCGCCCGCAAAGACGGCGCCATCATCATCATATCTTCGATCGGCGGATTGCGGGGCAGTCCGGTGATCGGCAGCTATTGCATCTCCAAAGCCGCCGACATGCAGCTGGCGCGCAATCTGGCCGTGGAACTTGGGCCGCACAATGTGCGTGTCAACTGCATCGCGCCCGGCCTAATCCGCACCGACTTTGCCCGCGCCTTATGGGAAAATCCGGAAATGCTCAAAGTGAGAAATGCGCAGACGCCGCTTGGCCGCATCGGCGAAGCCGATGAAATCGCGGGCGCTGCCATTTTGCTCGCCTCGCGCGCCGGCAGTTTCATGACCGGGCAATCGATCGTCATCGACGGTGGCGTTACGATAGCGTAGGCAGGCACCGCCGCGGCCCCGAAGGAGAACTGCCGATGACCGACCAGTCCGGCGCCGGTAGAGCCGTGGCGGGTAAGACATTTCCGGCGCTGACGCTCGCTCGGGCCAATGCGATTTTGACCGCGCCGGGTACGCCGTTTGAGATGGAAGAGCGCAGCATTCGCGGCGTGCCGACGCGGGTGTGGAAGAATGCGCCACCGACGCTGCGCGATCTTTTCCTCGTGAGCCGCAAATTCGGCGAACGAACCTTCGTCGTCTACGGCGACGAGCGCGTGAGCTATGAGGAATTTGCGCGCGCCGCGCTCGCCATCGCCGAAGCGCTGCAGGCGGCGGGGTTAAAAAAGGGCAATCGGGTCGCGATCGCGATGCGCAACCTGCCGGAATGGCCGGCCGCGTTCTTTGGCTGCCAGCTCGCCGGCGGAGTGGCGACTTTGCTCAACGCCTGGTGGACCGGAGCGGAGCTGGAATATGGGCTAAACGATTCCGGCGCCAGGTTTGCGTTCGTCGATCCCGACCGGTTCGAACGCGTCGCCGGGCATTTGCAAAATTGCGGGGCGCTGGAGCGGATCTTCGTCTGCCGCGAGAACGAGGAGGTAACCCATCCGAAAGTCGTAAAGCTCGAATCCATCCTCGGCGACGTAAAGTCCTGGCGGCTTTTGTCGGATCGGCCGCTACCAGCCGTGCCGCTCGATCCGGAAGACGATGCCACTATTCTTTACACGTCGGGGACCACCGGCAAACCGAAAGGCGCGGTCGGCACCCATCGCAACGCGTGCACGTCGGTCCCCATCCGGTCCTATTTGCAGGCGCGAAGCTTTCTGCGCCGTGGCGAACCGATACCGGTGCCCGATCCGAAAGCGCCGCCGAAGTCGAGCCTCCTTGTGGTGCCGCTGTTCCACGTCACCGGCTGCCAGGCGACCATGCTCCCGATGCTCGCCATCGGCGGCAAGCTTGTGTTGATGCACAAGTGGGATCCGGAATTGGCCATGCAGATGATCGAGCGCGAGCGCATCACCGGCGCCGGCGGTGTCCCGACCATTGCGTGGCAATTGATCGAACACCCTGCGCTCGGCAAATACGATCTCTCGTCGCTGGAAAATTTTAGTTATGGCGGCGCGCCGGCCGCCGCCGAACTGGTGCGCCGGGTCAAGGAGAAGTTTCCCCGCGCGGCGCCGGGGACCGGGTGGGGCATGACCGAGGTCTCAGGCGCTTTCACCGGGAACCAGGCGGAGGATTACTTGCTGCGTCCGGATAGTTGCGGCCCGGCGATTCCGGTGGGCGATATGAAAATCGCCGACACGGACGGCCACGCGCTGCCGCCCGGCTCGGTCGGTGAACTTTGGGTCAAAGG
>DATNNI010000476.1:0-9382 GCA_035601915.1 Xanthobacteraceae bacterium | reverse complement strand
CGACCTTGGCGTCCGGCAGGTTCTTGAGGATGTACTTGCCGTAAATGCGCGCCTCGATGCGGTAGCTCGGCTGCCAGCCCATGGTCCACGGGTGGTTCTTCGGATCGTTCCACTTGTCGGCGCCGGTGGCGATGAAGAGCTGCGGCACCTTGTTGTCGTTGAGGTAGCCCTGAACCGCGGTGTTGGGGGGCGTGCCCAAAATGTTGAAGGTGAGTAGCACTTGATCCTCTTCGACCAGCTTGCGCACGAGTTCGACGGTCTTTGGCGGCGAGTAGCCGTCATCGCGGCTGATGAAGTTGACTTTGCGGCCGTTGATGCCGCCTTGCTCATTGAGCGCGGCGAAGAACGCGCTTTCCGCCTTGGCGATGGTCCCGTAGGCCGAGGCCGGCCCGCTATAAGCGTCGGTATTGCCGATCTTGATCTCGGTGTCGCTGGCGCCGGGTCCATATTGTCCGGCCGCCAACGCCAGTCCGCTTGCCGCTACGAGTGCGGCCGCCGCCCAACCGGCTGCCATCGCTTGTCGCTTCGTCATGAATTCCTCCCTTGATCTCTTATAGTTTTGCTGTTGCGCGTCAGCTTCCGGACGCGGAAATCACGTCGCCGAACAATTTCCACGTCGTGCCGTCGAATTTTTCAAGTTGCATCTGCTTGATCGGCGCGAAATCGTCTGCGCTGGTGGAAAGTAATATGCCCGGTAGCAACATCGGCATTTTCACGTCGTGAAGGTTAGCGGCCTGTTTCATAATGTTCTCGCGGGTGAGATTATCGCCGCAGGCCTTGAGCACGGAAACGAGCAATTGCGCCTGGCTGTAGCTGATGGCGGCCTGAATGTCGGCGAGGTTGGCCGACGAATTATATTTCTTCATGAAGGCGAGCCAGTCCTTATATTCCTGCGTATCTGCCCATTGCGGATCGGTCGGATCCTTTGCGAACCCCGCGGAGATAATGCCGGTGCCTTTCTCCAGTCCCGCGCTCTTCATCACAGTTCCCACGGAGTTCGACACGGAGGTGAGAAAGTGAGTGGGTTTCCAGCCGATGTCGTAGACCTTCCGGATCGACTGCGCGGCGAATTTAGGCGTGGCAAGCGTTACCATCACGTCGGCGCCGCTTGATTGCAGCGACACGACCTGCGAGTCGACGGTCGGATCCGTCGTCTCATAGGACTGCACGGCGGCGATCATCTTGCCGGCTTTGTCGCCGAGCCCGACGCGGAGGCCGTTCAGATAGTCCTTGCCAAAATCATCGTTCTGATAGAGCACGGCGATCTTCGCGTTCGGTATGTTGTTGAGGATGTAGCGCGCATAGATCCGCCCCTCAGCGCCGTAGCTGGGGATGAAGCCCATGGTCCAGGGAAAATGCTTGGGATCGTTCCACTGGTCGGCGCCGGTGGCGACGAATAATTGCGGCACCTTGTTATCGTTGAGGTAAGCGTGAATGGCGACATTGGTCGGTGTGCCTAGCGGCGAAAACACGAACAGTACCTGGTCCTGCTCGACCAGTTGCCGCACCTGCTCGACGGTCTTCGGCGGGCTATAGCCGTCGTCGCGGCTGATGAAGTTGATCTTGCGCCCGTTGATGCCGCCTTGCTCGTTGATCATGTTGAAATAGGCGGCTTGGGTCTTGCCGAGGATGCCGTAGGCCGAGGCCGGCCCGCTATACGGCATTGTGTTGCCGATCTTGATCTCGGTATCGCTGGCGCCGAGGCTGTATTGGCCGCCGGCAAAAGCGACGCCGCTCAAAAAGACGAAACCGGCGACAGACAGGCCGTTCGCCACGTTCCGCTTGAACGTCACGCTGATGGTCATGGGGATCCTCCCAGTTCAGTCGCCTTAGGTAACTTGTGCCATTTTATGCCTTTTTGGTCTCGATCTCTAGCGGCTGGAGCCCTTGATCACGTCGCCAAAGACCTTCCAGCTATTGCCGTCGAATTTCTGCAACTGCATCTGTTTGATCGGCGCGTAGTCGTCGGCGCCGGTCGAGATGGTGATGCCCGGCAGCAGCATCGGCAAGCGGAGATCGTGGAGGCTTGCCGCTACTCTCATCACATGCTCGCGAGTGAGATTGTCGCCGCTCGCGTTAAGCACGGCGACCAAGGTTTGCGCGGTTGCGTAACCGTAAACCGCGAGCGCATCGGCGACATTGACGGACGAATTATATTTCTTCATCCACGCCAGCCAGTCCTGGTATTCCGGCGTGTCCTGCCAGCGCGGATCGCTCGGATCTTTCGTGTAGGTGGCCGAAATGACACCGGCGCCTTTTTCCGCGCCGGCGGGTTTCATCACCGATCCGACGGACGTTGAGACCGAATTGACGAACTGCGTCGGCCGCCAGCCGATATCGTAGACCTTGCGGATCGCGAGCGTGGTGAATTTCGGAATAGCCGCCGTCAACAAAACATCGGCGCCGCTGGCTTGCAGCGCCGAGACCTGTGAGTCGACGGTCGGATCCGTGGTTTCGTAGGACTGCGTAGCGACGATCATCTTGCCGGCTTTATCGCCGAGGCCCAGGCGCATGCCGTTGACATAGTCCTTGCCGAAATCGTCGTTCTGGTAGAGCACGGCGATCTTCGCATCCGGCATGTTGTCGAGGACGTAACGGGCGAAGATGCGCGCCTCGGTGCCGTAACTTGGCTGCCAGCCCATAGTCCACGGATAGCGCTTGGGATCGTTCCACTGGTCGGCGCCGGAGCCAACGAAAAGCTGCGGCACCTTGTTGTCGTTGAGGTAGCCGCGGATCGCCAGATTGGGCGGCGTGCCGAGCGACTGGAACAGGAGCAGCACTTGGTCTTCTTCGACCAGCTTGCGCACGGCCTCGACGGTCTTCGGCGGGCTATAACCGTCATCGCGGCTGATGAAGTTGATCTTGCGGCCATTGATGCCGCCTTGGTCGTTGATCATCGCGAGGTAGGCCGACAGCGACTTGCCGATGGCGCTGTAGCCTGACGCAGGACCGCTATACGGCATGGTGTTGCCGATTTTGATTTCGTTGTCACCGGCGCCCGGACTGTATTCCGCCGACAGACAAATGCCGCCGCCGGCCGTTGCAAAAATCCCGGCAAGGACGAGAGCAACGATGAGCCGCTTCGATGTCACGACGTCCTTCATGCTCCCTCGCTCCGGCGGGCGGCAAACGGTGCGGCAGTTTTGCGTGCCGCAAAGAAACGCATGACCCAAGGCCAGAGCGTGCCGACGACGCCGCGCGGCATGGTGTACATGAACAACAGCATCGCGAGGCCGTAGATTGCCCAGGGCGCGGCGTCAGAAATATCGTTGGCGAGATTGGGAACGAATTGGATGAAAAATCCGCCGACGATCGCGCCGCCAATGGTGGCGATGCCGCCGACCGCGGAGCCGACCAAAAACGAGACCGAAAGAAACAGGCTGTAACCCTCAGGCGAGACGTAACCGATGACGATGGCCGCGAGCGCGCCGGCGACCGCCGTAAACAAAGTCGAGGTGCCGAAAGCGAGCGTCTTGTAGCGGGCGGTGTTGATGCCCATCGCGGCGGCCGCGATTGGATGATCGCGAATGGCGACAAAAGCCCGGCCGGTGCGTCCGTGCAATATGTTGGCGGCGATTCGGATTGCCAGAACAAGCACAACGAGAACGACGAAGTAGAGCCAGCGATCCCGGTCGATGCCCAGTAGGGCGGGAGGCTCCGGCTTGACGAGATTGATGCCCTGCTGGCCGCCGGTCCAGGTGTCGAAATATTTCAGCAATTGCGGCGTGGCGAGCGCCATGGCCAGGGTCACCAGCGCGAGATACGGACCTTCGAATCGCAACGCCGGCAAGCCGAACAGCACCCCGAGCGCGAACCCGGTCAACGCCGCCGGCGGCAGTGTCGCCCAATACGGAACGCCGTAGCGATGCATCAGGATGGCGGCGGTGTAGGCGCCGACGGCGAAGAAACCGCCATGCCCGAGCGAGATCTGGCCGTTGTAGCCGGTGAGGATATTGAGCCCGAGCACGGCGATCGCATAAATCATCACCATGGTCAGCTCGAACACGTGATATTTGCTGAGCCCAAAGGGCAGGGCGGCGGCGATCACGACAATTGCGACTATGCCGATCCATCGCCAGCCGTTTGCGGCCACCTCCGCCGCGGGCGTCTCCGCCAGGATTTCGGGTGCGGCGATGCGCTTTTCCATGATCACACGCGGCGCACGATGGCGGTGCCAAACAGGCCATTCGGCCGGAAAACCAAAACAAGAATGATCAACGCAAACGCAACGGTCAGTTTGAGCTGACTGGCGATCAGATAGGTGCCGACGAGATTCTCGGTGACGCCGACAATCAAACCGCCGACCACGGCGCCTACGGGACTGGTGATGCCGCCGAGCAACGCCCCAGCGAACGCATAAATGAGCACGCCGCCCATCATGTTCGGATCAAGAAACAATACCGGCGCCACCATTACGCCTGCGGTGGCGCCGATCATGGCGGCCAAGCCCCAGCCGATCGCCAGCATGCGGCCGACGCGAATGCCGCACAACCGCGCCGAAGCGGGATTTTGCGCTGCGGCGCGCATGGCCAAGCCGATCGGGGTGTAGCGGAAGAACGCAAACAAAAGAACGAGCATCAGAAGCGTGACACCGATCACGCCCAGGTCCCGCGTCGTCATCAGCGCGCCGAATACCGGCCGGTCGGGAAACGGGCTCGGGAAATCCTGCACCGTGTAGGTGTAAATCCAGCCGGCGACCGAATTGAAGATGAGCAGCAAGCCGATGGTGACCACGACCGCGGCCAGCACGGGAGCGTTTTCGACCGGACGGATAACCACGCGCTCGATGATCATGCCGCCGAGAAACGACACCACGAGCGTGATCAAAAAAGCAAGCCAGAACGGCAATCCGGCATTCACCAGCGTCCAGGCGATGTAGGTGGAGAACATCGCCATCTCGCCCTGCGCAAAGTTTACCAGATCGGTGGCGCGATAGATCATCACCAGCGCCAGCGCGAGGCTTGCATAGATCGAACCGGCGGCAAGCCCAGAGAAAATCTGCTGCAAGAACTGGTGCATCGAAGTCCGTTCAATAACCGAGATAGGAGCGGCGAATTTGCGGGTCGTTGGCCAGGCTTTTTGCGCTGCCCGAGGCGACGACGTAACCGGTTTCAATCAGGTAGGCGTGGTCCGCCAGTTCCAGGGCGAGGCTGGCATTCTGTTCGACCAGAAGAACGCTGACATGTCCCTCGCGGCGGATGCGTTCGACGATGGCGAAGATGCTTTCCACGACGCGCGGCGCCAGCCCGAATGAAGGCTCATCAAGGACCAGCAGGCGAGGGGCCATCATCAGCGCCCGCGCGATGGCGAGCATTTGCTGTTCGCCGCCGGACAATGCGCCGGCCTGTTGACGCCGCCGTTGCGCGAGAATCGGAAAATAACCGTACATACGCTCGACAGCTTCAGGCAATTGCCGCTGGTTTGTGTAGCCGCCGAGCCGCAGATTCTCCTCCACCGTCAAGCCGACGAAGGTGCCGCGGCCTTCGGGAACGTGGCCGACGCCGAGGCTTGCGATCTCTTCGGTACTCCGACGGCGCAGTTCCTTGCCGGCAAAGAGGATTTGTCCATCGCGGCGTACCATGCCGCACAGCGCGCGCAGCGTTGTCGTTTTGCCGGCGCCGTTGGCGCCAAGGAGCACGGTCATGCCGCCTTCCTCAACCGCGACGTCTATTCCGTGCACAACCTCCGACTGCCCGTAAAAAGCCCGCAGCGAGCGAAGCTCGAGAATCGGCGCCATCAGTGCCGCGCTCCCAGGTAAGCCTCGGTCACCGCTGGATTGTCCCGCACTTGTGCCGGAGTGCCGTTGGCAATGACGCGCCCGAAATTGAGCACGACCATTTGGTCGGAAAGGCTCATCACCAGGCCCATATGATGTTCGACCAGCAGAACCGTGATGCCGAGCTGATCGCGAATGGCGCGGATCAGCGCGCCAAGCTCCGCCACCTCTTCGTGATTGAGGCCGCCGGCGGGCTCATCGAGCAGAAGAAGCAGCGGCCGGGCCGCAAGCGCTCGCGCCACTTCCACGCGCTTGCGCGCACCAAACGGTAACGTTTCCGCCGGACGCGACGCCAGATCCGTCAAGCCGACAAAAGCGAGCATGGTGCGCGCAGTTTGCTCGAATTCCTGCTCTTCCCGCCGCGTCGCCGGCAGCGTCATCGCATCCGCGAGCGGCCCATTGCGGCCGCGAGCGTGCGCGCCAACTTTGACGTTGTCGAGCACGGACATCGAGGCGAACAAGGCCGGCGCCTGAAAGGTGCGGCCGATGCCAAGCACCGCGATGTCCGCGGGCGCGCAGCGGCGCAACGAATGCCCGTTCAATCGGATGTCGCCACCATTTTGTCGGTAGAGTCGGCTTAGGCAATTGAACAACGTGGTCTTGCCGGCGCCGTTCGGGCCGATCAAACCTACGATGCGGCCGCGCTCGACCGCGAAGCTGACCGACTCGAGCGCGACAATGCCGCCGAAGCGCATGGTCAAATCGGCAACCTCCAGCAGACGCGCGTCGCTCTGCCGGGTGTTTGCAGCCGCGAGAGAAAGATCGGTCATGCTGATGTCGTCATCATCTCTGACCGCTACTCCCGAATGGCTTTCCTTGTTCTTCTGAAGCCGTTCTAATGAAGTCGCCGATACGGCGTGACATATGGCCGCCGAAAACCGGATGGGCGATGGCGAAAGCGTGACACGCCCCGCCTTTGCCCGTCAATGACCGGAAAGGCGTATGCCGATCGGAAAATAGCGAAAAAAGCCTGCGGCCGCGCAGGCCGGGCAGTTGCCGCAATTGCGGCGGCGGCCGGAGTTTAGTGCGCCATCAGTACCGGAACCGTCATGGTCCGGAAAATGCTGCGGGTAACGCCGCCGAGCACGAATTCGCGCAAGCGCGAGTGCCCGTATCCGCCCATAACCATAAAGTCGGCGCCGGAATCGGCCGCGTGCGACAACAAAACGTCGGCGACGTCGACATCGCCTAGGACCGTGCGCTTGACCTCGACATTGAGATCATGCCGGGCCAGATGCTCGCCGAGATCGGCGCCGGCGATCTCATCCGCCTTGCCGCGTTCATTCGCAACAATGACAATCTCGACGCGCTTCGACTTTTTCAGCAGCGGCACCGCATCGCCGATGGCGCGTGCGGCGGCGCGGCTGCCATCCCAGCACACCATGACCTGATCGAGCTTGAACGGGTCTTTTTGGATGTAAGGGACGACAACGACCGGGCGTCCGGATTCGAACAAGGCGGCCTCGGCAATAATTTCTTCGATAGCGCTTTTCTCCGGCTCGGCTTGTCCGACGACAGAGAGATCGAAGCGGCGCGCAATGCGGCTGAACATCTCGCCGACGCCGGCGAGGCTTGCGCTTACGGTCAATGAATCGGCGGAAATGCCGGTGCGGTCGCTCGCCGCGGCAAAACGATCGATGGCGGCTTTTGCCGCCGCTTTACTGTCGCGCTCCTGGCTCTCGATCACTTCTCCGGGAATGTAACCCGCGCCCGAGATCGGAACGATTGGATCGTAGAGGAACGCAATGCCGGTGAGGTGAGCATCGAACGCAGCCGCCAGTGAAATCGCATATTCGCTTGCCTGGTTCGTCCTTTCGCCGACCGCCAGATTGACGACAATATCTTTAATCATGGCGACATCTCCTTCGCACCGAAAATAAGACCGTAAAGTACTGATACGATGCCAGGTGAGATTGGGGCTCGCTTGTTGGAGTTCAATAAACCCGTCCGCTCATTTCTTAATGTTGCCTTGGGCGTCAAATTGTTTGAGGTAGGCCCACAGGTCGTTAATCTCATCGTCGTTCTTGATCCCGGCGAACGTCATTTTAGTGCCCGGAATTTTAGCCCGCGGATCCTTGATGTATTCTTTGAATGACGCCTCGTTCCATTCAATGCCGGAATTCTTGTTGGCGTCGGAATAATTAAAGCCCTCCACCGTGCCCGATTTTCGGCCGTCGAGCCCGTTTAACTCCGGGCCGACCAAATTCTTCGCATCCGGACCGATGCGGTGGCAGGGAAGGCATTTCTTGAACGAGTTTTGCCCCTTCTCGACGTCCTGCGCCCATCCGGTTCCCGCCGCGACGAGGCTAAGAACCGCGAATGTAATCACCACCTTCATCATGAGCGGGCCCTTTCTGATCTGGCGCCAAACGCAAAAATCGCCCGGGCGGGCGGGTCCGTACCGCCGCTGAAAGCATATCTTCCCTCTCATCATTTGTGCGTCAATAGCGCCTATACGCACGTGCTGCTATCCGCCACAAATAGGGAGAGACAAAGTTGCCTTGACCTTTTCGTCGTCATGGCGATCTTGGACGATAAGCCAATATTGAGTTCGACATGACTGTCGCAATGCCGCCATCCGATGACGCCGTGCTCGCCCGCAGGGCCGAGATCGTTGCGGCGCTGAAGCGAATCGTCCCCGGCGAAGGCGTGATCGATTCGGAAACGGCGATGCGGCCCTACGAGAGCGATGGCTTAACCGCGTACCGCCAGCTTCCCATGGTGGTGGTCCTGCCGGAAACGACGGAACAAGTCTCGGCCGTTTTAGCCTATTGCCATCGCCAGGGCGTCAAGGTCGTGCCGCGCGGGGCAGGGACGTCGCTCTCGGGCGGCGCGCTGCCGCTCGACGACGGCGTCCTTCTCGGCATGGCTAAGTTCAACCGCATCCGCACCATCGATTACGACAATCGGATCGCCGTCGTCGAACCCGGCGTCACCAACCTTGCGGTCTCGCAGGCCGTCGCGGATGCGGCTTTCTACTATGCGCCCGATCCCTCGTCGCAAATCGCCTGCACCATCGGCGGCAACGTCGCCGAAAATTCCGGCGGCGTGCACTGCCTCAAATACGGCGTCACCACCAACAACGTGCTCGGCTGCGAATTGGTATTGATGAACGGCGAGGTTTTGCGGCTTGGCGGCAGCTACCTCGATTCCGCCGGCTACGACCTGCTGGGCATTGTGACCGGTTCGGAGGGGCTACTCGGCGTCGTCACCGAAGTCACGGTGCGCATCTTGAAGAAGCCGGAAACCGCGCGCGCGGCGCTGATCGGCTTTTTAAGTTCGGAGGATGGCGGCGAATGCGTCGCCCGCATCATCGGCTCGGGCATCATTCCCGGCGGGATGGAAATGATGGACGGTCCGGCTATTCGCGCGGCCGAGGATTTCGTCCACGCCGGTTATCCGCTTGATGTCGAGGCGTTGCTCATTGTCGAACTCGATGGTCCGGGCGCCGAGGTCGACCATTTGCTCGATCGCGTGCAAAAGATTGCGCAGGAGTGCCGCGCTGTTAATTGCCGGGTGTCGAATTCCGAGGACGAGCGCCTGTTGTTCTGGGCCGGCCGCAAAGCCGCGTTCCCGGCGGTCGGCCGCATCTCGCCCGATTATTAC
>DATNNI010000475.1:0-13168 GCA_035601915.1 Xanthobacteraceae bacterium | reverse complement strand
CCGCCCTTCAATGCGTCGCAAAATCCCTCGCCGGATGGCGGCCGCCGGCTCGCGCACATCGCCGACGGCGACACGCTCGCATCATGGTTGAAAGCGGCGTCGCGACTCCTTCAGGGCTCAGGTGTAGTGACGTTGATTTGGCGCGCGGACGGCTTGGAGTCGGTATTGACGGGCGTCTCGGCGAGTTTTGGCGCAATCGTCGTATTGCCGATCCACCCAAAACCGGACATGCCGGCAATTCGTGTTCTGGTTCGCGGGGTTAAATCGAGCCGAGCACCGCTCTCGTTGCTTCCCGGTCTTTTCCTCGCCGATCAAGCGGGAAAGGCAACACCGCAGGCAGACGCGGTACTCCGCGCCGGCGAGGCCTTGCCGTTGAGTGAAGGCTGATCGCTTTCCGCCGTTCGCCGCCGGCGGATCACGCGGCTGCTGAATCCGAGGGCGGCGTCACGTGCCGGCGTGCGGGAAAATACGAGAACCCGACAATGACGCCGATCAGCATTGTCAACAGCCATACTTTCATTGGCCCACATCCCTCCGTCCCGGTTCTTAGAGCCCAGCAAGCAGCCCAGGCCTTTAAGGAACAGTTACTTGAGCGTCGTGCCGCCACTGCTTATTTGGGCGTCATGAGTTATCCCCAGCGGGTCGGGCGCATACGAGCAGGCAAGGAGCTTTTTTTGGCTGGATTACCATCGTGGGTGCGTTTTCCCTTTAGCGGCCGCCATCCGATCGTGCCGGTGGTTCGGCTTGCCGGCGTCATCGGGCTCTCAACACCACTACGGCCCGGCCTCACGCTTGCGAGCGTCGCACGCACGCTCGATCGTGCATTCGCGGTGCGCAACGCCGCGGCCGTCGCGCTGTCCATCAACTCGCCAGGGGGGTCGCCGACCCAGTCGCATCTGATCTGGCGTCGCATCCGCGAGCTTGCGCAGGAAAAGAACCGTCGTGTGATTGCATTTGTCGAAGATGCCGCCGCCTCCGGCGGCTACATGATCGCTTGTGCCGCCGATGAAATTGTCGCCGATCCCTATTCCATTGTCGGTTCGATTGGGGTCGTTGGCGGTTCGTTCGGCTTCGACAAGCTGATTGCCAAAGTTGGCATCGAGCGCCGGCTTTATACGTCTGGCGAGCACAAGGCGATGCTCGATCCGTTTTTGCCGGAGAATGCCGGCGACGTAGAACGCCTGAAAAAGCTTCAGAACGAAATCCATGAGGGCTTTATCGCGCTGGTCAAAGCGCAGCGCGGCAACAAGCTTAAAGGTTCCGAGGACCAGCTTTTTTCGGGCGAGTATTGGACGGGTAACCGGGCGCTTGAACTTGGCTTGATCGACGCCATCGGCGATTTGCGTTCCACCTTGCGCGAGCGCTTCGGCGAAAAAGTCGCCACGCCGCTGATCGCGGGTGACCGAAGCTTCTTTGCCCGCCGTATTTTCGGCATTGCGCGCGGTGAGCTGGCGCAAGGCGGCCTTGCCGACGACATAATTTCGGCGCTTGAAGCGCGTGCGCTGTGGGCTCGTTATGGGCTATAGTGCCGTTTACAGAAGCGGTTGCCGCATTTGGCGCAGGTGTTGCGCAATGGAATAGCGGAGGACGTTATGCCGCCCGTAATTGCCTTGGCGATTGGACTCGTGGGAGCGGCAGCTTTGGTGCGCTGGTGCGCCAAAGAGGTGCGGCGCGTCAACGCCGAGCTCGACAGAGTGCGCGCTCGCGCCACGGCGGAGCCCGTCGACCGTGGCACGCTGCCGAAGCTCAAGCGCGATCCGCGCACCGGCGAGTACCGTCCTAGCTGACGTGCTTATGTTTGACTTGAGGCGCAGGTCGCGCCTTGTTCGTCCCGCTGGAAGCGCTTGACCGCGACGCATCCTTTCACCAACAACGTCGCATGAACGACGATTCCCCGCCCTACCTGAGTCCCGAACGTTCATTCCAGGGACTGATTCTGGCGTTGCAGCGGTATTGGGCGGATTGGGGCTGCCTCATCTTGCAGCCTTATGACATGGAGGTCGGCGCCGGCACCTTTCACCCGGCTACGACCTTGCGGGCGCTTGGGCCGAAGCCGTGGAATGCCGCTTATGTGCAGCCATCTCGCCGGCCCAAAGATGGCCGCTACGGCGAGAACCCTAATCGGCTTCAGCACTATTATCAGCTCCAAGTTATCTTGAAGCCCTCGCCGGACGACCTGCAGGAGCTTTATCTCCGATCGCTCTACGCCATTGGCATTGATCCGGCGCGCCACGACATCCGCTTCGTCGAGGACGATTGGGAGAGCCCCACGCTTGGCGCCTGGGGGCTCGGCTGGGAGTGCTGGTGCGACGGGATGGAAGTGTCCCAGTTCACTTATTTCCAGCAGGTCGCCGGATTCGAATGCGCCCCGGTTTCGGGTGAGCTTACCTACGGGCTCGAGCGGCTCGCCATGTACGTGCAGGGCGTCGATAACGTCTTTGCGCTCAATTTCAACGGCCGCGACGGCGCGCAAAAGGTGAGCTACGGCGATGTGTTCTTGCAAGCCGAGCAGGAATATTCGCGGCACAATTTCGAATATGCCGATACCGACATGTTGTTTGAGCAATTCCGCATGGCCGAAGCTGCGTGCCAGAAGTATCTCGAAGCCGGCTGGCAAGGGGACGGCGGTGGTGAGCGCAAAAATCGCGGCCGGCATCTGATGGCGCTGCCAGCCTACGATCAATGCATCAAGGCAAGCCACGTGTTCAATCTTCTCGATGCGCGCGGCGTGATTTCGGTGACCGAACGGCAAAGCTACATTTTGCGCGTGCGCGAGCGCGCGAAGGCCTGCGGCGAAGCTTGGTTGGCAACTGAAGGCGGAGGAAAACAGATATGAGCACGATGCCCGAAATCGGTGGACGGCGACCGATCCCGGTCAAGATCGAACCGGAGAAAAGTTATTGGTGGTGCGCGTGCGGGCGCTCGAAGTCGCAGCCGTTTTGCGACGGCTCGCACAAGGGCACCGGTTTTACCCCGATGGAATACAAATCGGCGTCCGGCGAGGAGGCATGGTTTTGTGCGTGCAAGCGTTCATCGAAAAAGCCGATGTGCGACGGTTCTCATAAGACGCTGCCTTAATGCCTGACCTGTTGCTCGAACTGTTTTCCGAGGAAATCCCGGCGCGCATGCAGGCGCGCGCGGCCGAGGATTTGCGCAAACTTGTGACCGACCGGCTGGTGGACGCCGGCCTGGTTTACGAGGGAGCGCGCGCTTTCGTAACGCCGCGCCGGCTTGCGCTTGCGGTGCAGGGCGTGCCAGCGCGCCAGCCTGATATCCGTGAAGAGAAAAAAGGCCCTCGCGTCGGCGCACCGGAGGCCGCCATCGCCGGTTTCCTGAAAAGCGCTGGGTTGAAATCGATCAGCGAAGCCAAAGTGCAGCCTGACAAGAAGGGCGACTTTTATATTGCGGTGATCGAGAAGCCGGGCCGGTCGGCGATCGAGGTTATCGGCGAAATTTTGCCGGATGTTGTTGAGAGGTTCCCCTGGCCAAAGTCGATGCGCTGGGGCGCGCCATCGGCGCGAGCGGGTGCGCTCACTTGGGTACGCCCGCTCCATTCCATTGTCGCGATGTTCGGGCCGGAAACCGAGGAGCCCGACGTAGTGCAATTCTCGGTTGGCGGCATTGCCGCGGGCAATGAAACCCGCGGCCACCGCTTCATGGCGCCGCAAAAATTCACGGTCCGCCGCCTCGACGACTATTTGCAAAAGCTCGACAAGGCGAAGGTGGTAGCGGACGCCGAACGCCGCCGTGACATTATTCTCGCCGAAGCGAAACATCTCGCCTTCGCCCAAGGGCTCGAACTGGTCGAGGATGAAGGCCTTTTGGCCGAAGTCGCCGGTCTGGTCGAATGGCCGGTGGTGCTGATGGGTTCCTTCGATCAGGAATTTCTCCAAGTTCCTGAAGAGATGATCCGCGCCACCATCCGCAACAATCAAAAGTGCTTCGTCTTGCGCGACACCGTGCACGCCAAGCTGGTCGATAAATTCATCCTGGTCGCCAATATCGAAACCGAGGACGGCGGCAAGGCGATCGTCGCCGGCAACGAACGTGTCATCCGCGCGCGGCTCTCCGACGCCAAATTCTTCTATGAGACCGACTTGAAGACGCGGCTCGAAGACCGGCTGCCAAAATTCAAGCACATCGTCTTTCACGAAAGGCTCGGCTCGCAATGGGAGCGCATCGAGCGCATCGAGCGGCTGGCGGCCGAGCTTGCGCCGCTGGTCGGCGCTGACGTGGGGAAAGCGCGGCGCGCGGCGCGGCTGTGCAAGGCGGATTTATTGACGGAGGCGGTCGGCGAATTCCCCGAGCTGCAAGGCACGATGGGGAAATATTACGCCGAGCAGCAGGGCGAGGACGAAGCGGTCGCGCACGCGATCGAGGATCACTACAAGCCGAAGGGGCCGGATGATCTCGTCCCCAGCGATCCGGTTTCAGTGGCGGTCGCACTGGCGGACAAGATCGACACGCTGGTCGGCTTTTGGGCGGTCGGCGAGAAGCCGACTGGAAGCAAGGACCCGTACGCGCTGCGAAGGGCCGCGTTGGGTATCATTACCATCGTACTGGACAACGCAATCAGGCTTCGTGCGATGCCGGGCATTGAATTTGCGGTCGGCGGTCTGCGGGCTGCTGTGACCAGCCGGTCGTTGCTTCCGAGCGACCTTTTGTCATTTTTTGCCGATCGCCTGAAGGTTCAACTCCGCGAAAAGGGCGCGCGCCACGATCTGGTCGATGCGGTGTTTGCGCTTGAGGGTCAGGACGATCTTCTTCTCATCGTTCGCCGCGTCGAAGCGCTGGGCAAATTCCTCGACAGTGACGACGGCAAAAATCTTGTCGCTGGCTATAAGCGCGCGACCAACATCATCCGCATTGAGGAAAAGAAGGACGGTCACCAATATACCGGTATCCCCGTTGCGAAGCTTTATGACCAATCTGAAGAGAAGGCGTTGGCCCAAGCCATCGATGCCGCCAAAACCGAGGCCAGCCGTGCCGTCGAGGCTGAAGATTTCGGAGCCGCCATGCGGGCGATGGCGCGGCTGCGGCCGCATGTCGATGCGTTCTTCGACAAGGTTACGGTCAACGTCGAGGACAAAAAGCTCCGCGAGAATCGCCTGAAACTTCTCAATGAAATCCGCGCGGCGACGCGCGCCGTTGCCGATTTTTCCAGGATCGAGGGATAATTCTCTGGGGTCATCAGGTGGCGAATGGCGGCCCAACGGTGCCCAATATCGCGAATCCTGCTAGAACTTAAGGGCTTGTTGCGCGTTCTTAGTCCTGCCGGTTAAGCGAGTTGCGCCCTGCCGCGCTTTTTAGTCCCATCCGATGTTGCCCTAAACGCCGAGGATTGTTCATGGTCGTCACCGCCGCCCACATCACCCCGCTCGTCGCCATTCTTGCCGGGATTCTCATTCTGATCATTCCGCGATTGCTCAACTATATTGTCGCGATCTATCTCATTTTCGTCGGCTTGGTCGGGCTCAACGCGGTACACCATTTCGTCAACTGGCATTAGCAAGCGCGCGTACGGTTCAGGGACGTGCGGCAGATTCGGGTGATAATCTGATGGCAAAAGCGCGTGCAAAAATAGCGCGCCGGCAGGCGAAGAAATCGAAACGGGCCGCGGCGAATAGCCCACGGCGCGCACGCGTCGCGCCGGTGCGGCCGAAGAGGCCCGCGGCCGGCCAGCGTCGAAGCAAATGGGTCTACGCTTTTGGCGGCGGCAAGGCCGAAGGCCGCGCCAATATGCGTAATCTTCTGGGCGGCAAAGGCGCCGGGCTTGCCGAGATGGCGCATCTCGGGCTTCCGGTCCCGCCCGGTTTCACCATCACCACCGAGCTCTGCACCTACTTCTACGAGAACGGCAAAAAATATCCGAAGGATTTGCGAGCCCAGGTCGAGGCGGCGTTGTCGGAGATCGGCCGACTGACCGGCAAAAAATTCGGCGATGGATCAAATCCGCTGCTCGTTTCGGTGCGCTCAGGCGGGCGGGCCTCAATGCCGGGCATGATGGACACAGTGCTCAATCTCGGTCTTAACGACACGACCGTCGCTGCGCTTGCGGAAAAATCCGGCGATCGGCGCTTCGCGTTCGACAGCTACCGCCGCTTCATCACCATGTATGCCGACGTGGTGCTCGGCATCGAGCATCATTGTTTCGAGGAAATTCTCGACGAGCACAAAGAACGCAGCGGACTCACCCTCGACACCGATCTTGAAGCAGACGATTGGGAGCAACTGGTCGGCCTCTTCAAGGCCCGCGTAGAAAAGGAAATCGGGAAACCGTTTCCGCAGGATCCGCATGCGCAATTGTGGGGAGCGATTGGCGCGGTGTTCGGCTCCTGGATGAATCAGCGCGCCATAACTTATCGCCGGCTGCACAACATTCCGGAGAGTTGGGGCACCGCGGTCAATGTTCAGGCCATGGTCTTCGGCAATATGGGCGACAGTTCCGCGACCGGCGTCGCTTTCACCCGCAATCCATCAACTGGCGAAAAAAAGCTGTACGGAGAATTTCTTATCAACGCGCAGGGCGAAGACGTCGTCGCCGGCATCCGCACGCCGCAGGAGATCACCGAGGCCGCGCGCAAGGCCTCGGGTTCGGACAAGCCGTCGATGGAAGCGGCGCTGCCGCAGGCTTTCGCCGAGCTTAAGCGGATCGACGCCCTCCTGGAAAAGCATTACCGCGACATGCAAGACCTCGAATTCACCGTCGAGCAAGGCAAGCTGTGGATGCTGCAAACGCGCAACGGCAAGCGCACCGCCAAGGCGGCGATACGCATCGCCGTCGAACTCGCCCAAGAGCGGCTGATCAGCCGGGGTGAAGCGGTCATGCGCGTCGATCCCGCGGCGCTCGACCAGCTCCTACATCCGACTATCGATCCCGCGGCCGAGCGCGTCGTCATCGCCACAGGTTTGCCGGCGTCGCCCGGCGCCGCCTGCGGCGAGGTCGTGTTTTCGTCTGAAGAGGCCGAACTGCTCAAGAGCCAGGGGCGCAAGGTAATCCTGGTACGGGTGGAAACCTCTCCCGAAGACATTCACGGCATGCATGCCGCCGAGGGAATTTTGACCACCCGCGGCGGCATGACCTCGCACGCCGCCGTCGTGGCGCGCGGCATGGGGAAGCCTTGCGTTGCCGGTGCCGGCTCGCTGCGCGTCGATTATCGCGCGCAGACGATGACCGCGGGCGGAACGACGCTGAAAAAGGGCGAGACCCTGACTATCGACGGATCGACCGGACAGGTATTAGCCGGCGAAGTGCCGATGCGCGAGCCGGAACTCGCGCGCGAATTCAAAGCGCTGATGCAATGGGCCGACGCCGCGCGCAAACTCAAGGTTCGCGCCAACGCCGATACGCCTGCGGATGCGCGCAGCGCCCTCAGGTTCGGCGCCGAGGGCATCGGACTTTGCCGCACCGAGCATATGTTCTTCGACGAGGATCGAATCCGCGCGGTGCGCGAGATGATTCTCGCCGAGGACGAAAAAACCCGCCGGGCGGCGCTTGCCAAACTTTTGCCGATGCAGCGCGCCGACTTCGTCGAGCTGTTTAAAATCATGGGCAAGTTGCCGGTCACCATCCGATTGCTCGATCCGCCGCTGCACGAATTTCTGCCGCATGGCGAGAAAGAAATCGCCGAGGTCGCTGAGGCGATGGGGGCCGACGCGAAGAAGCTAGCCGATCGGGCGCACGAGCTCAGCGAGTTCAATCCGATGCTCGGCTTCCGCGGCTGCCGGCTGGCGATTGCCTACCCGGAAATCGCGGAAATGCAGGCGCGCGCCATTTTCGAAGCGGCGGTCGAAGTTGGGCGCGCCGGCCCCCCGGTGGTCCCGGAAATCATGGTGCCGCTGATCGTGAGCAAAGCCGAACTCGACTTGATCAAGGAGCGCATCGACGCCATGGCGCAGACGGTCGCCGCCGAAACCAAGGCCGCCGTCAGATACCAAGTCGGCACCATGATCGAATTGCCGCGTGCCGCGCTTATGGCCGGCGAAATCGCAGCGACCGCGGAGTTCTTTTCATTCGGCACAAATGATCTCACCCAGACCGCTCTGGGCATCAGCCGCGACGATGCCGCGAGCTTCTTGGGCATTTACACCGCTAAGGGCATTTTGCCGGCCGATCCGTTTGTGTCGATCGATCGGGACGGCGTCGGCGAGCTTGTGCGCATTGCCGCCGGACGCGGCCGTAAAACGCGGCCGAACATCAAGCTCGGCATTTGCGGTGAGCATGGCGGCGATCCCGCATCGGTCGTGTTCTGTCACGAGGTCGGACTTGATTACGTATCGTGCTCGCCGTTTCGGGTGCCGATTGCGCGCCTTGCTGCCGCGCAAGCGGCGCTAGGCAAGGAGGCGGCGTCGAACGCCTAAAGTCACGCTCCGGTTTCTGCGGAAACGGGCCGTGCTGTTCAGACTCTTCCTTGCAAGTCGGCTGGCGCTTCGCCGTTAGTTAATAAGAAGTAACGGCCGGCCATCCATGCAGCAACCGCTCGGCCGCGCCGCGAATTAACGCCTCCGCAAGGTTAACCCGACAATATTGGAATGTGTCGCATTCGCGCCGCGTAGTGGCGCTTCCTTGAGACCAGGGACGCGTTGGGTAACGAACTTGCGCGTGAGGGGTGATGGTAGCGTCGTCGCGTACCCGGCCAGCGGGCGCATTCTCGGGGCCGTTGCTGCTAAGCGCAATTTGCGCCGGCTTTTCGCCGAGTTCAATCGGCTATCAGGATCTCGCCGGATTTTTCGTGCGTCAGCCTATTGTTTCTGAAAACCGGCACGAGCATCGTTTGGCGTCGCCGTTCGGCGCTGTCCATGCCGCGACTTTCAGTTTTTCGCGACCGTTGGGCACCACAATCGCGGCTCCGCTCGAAACGCAACCGGTCAGCTTCAATCCTCAATCGCTCGACGTGAAAACATGGTCGGTTGATGAGCCGACAATGGCGCGTCCGGCTTTGCCGGTCGAATATCCGACCGTGAATCGCCGTCTCAAAGGCGACCGCATGCCGCTGCCGCAAGGTGCTCCGAGCTCAAGCAATCCGGAAACCATGCCGGCGGCGCAACCGGTCAACGCGCCGGCGTCTCACCGACCGATTGCGCCCGCGCCGATAACCGGGCCTCGGCCAAAAAATGCCGACCACAACGACGAAACGACGGGCTCGCTGCAAGCGAATTCCGAGGCGCCGGTGGTGCATCAAGATGCGCACGACACAGAGGCCGAGGACGACGCGCTCCTCGCGGACCGCCCGCCAGAAATTCCGATTGCGATGGAAAGCGGTCGGGATGACACCCAGGCCGAGCCTGGATCTCCCTCTTTCTTCGATGAAAGCCCCGCCGAGCGCAACGAACGGCTTTATTTCGGCGTGACCGCTATGGGGCTGCGCGGCGCGTTGCAGCAATGGGAACCCGGGGCAGAACCGATTGTCGTTTCGCCTGCGGCCGATCCGAACCTCAAAGTTGCCGCGCTCGCGCCACCCGCAGAATCCGGCGCCGATGATGAAATTGTGGCGGGCAAAGACGAGGCAAGCCTTTTCAAAAGCCCGGCGGAACGCCTGAGCCTGGACGGTAAGCCGCGTGCCAAAGCGGAAAAATGTCTGGCCGACGCCGTCTATTTCGAGGCCCGCGGGGAACCGATGCGCGGGCAGATGGCGGTGGCCCAAGTCGTGATGAACCGCGTGTTCTCCGGCCGCTATCCCAACAACGTGTGCGGCGTGGTTTATCAGAATGCCAACCGGCACCTGGCCTGCCAATTCACTTTTGCCTGCGAAGGGAAAAATCTAAGCCGTATCGACGAGCCGGAAATGTGGGCGCAGGCAAAGCGAATTGCCAAGGATACGCTCGACGGCCAGATCTGGCTCGCTGAAGTTGGTCACGCGACACATTATCACGCCTATTGGGTGCATCCGAGCTGGGTGCATGAGATGTCGAGGCTTTATAAGCTCGGCGTCCATACATTCTATCGCCCGCGAGCGTGGGGCGACGGTTCGGACGATCCGATTTGGGGTGGCGTGCCGAGCGCGAGCAAGCCTGTCAGCGCGAATTTTCCGAATGCGGACGCTGCGAAGCCGAGCGGCAGCGCCGACGCGCAACGCGCGCCGCCTGACAAAAATTCCCGCACGGCGAAACTCTAAAACGCAGGCCTTGTGCCAGGCATGCGCGTCTTTCAAACTCCAGCGCGTCAAGTCTGGGGCGGCGTGAACCCAGCGACATAGCCGGAGTGAACTTGTGACCACATTTCGCGCGATCGTCATCAACAACTCGGCGGCCGGACAGGACGTGCGGCTCGCGGACTTCGATGAGAAGGATCTTATGGAAGGCGACGTGACCGTCGCCGTAGACTGGTCGACCGTAAACTACAAAGACGGTCTAGCGCTGACCGGCAAGGCGCCGGTGGTCCGCCGTTTTCCAATGATTCCGGGCATCGATTTCGCCGGGACGATCGAGTCCTCTTCGCATCCGGCCTGGAAAGCGGGCGACAAAGTCATCCTCAACGGTTGGGGGCTGGGCGAAACTCACCTCGGCGCCTATGCCGAGAGGGCCCGCGTCAAGGGTGACTGGCTGGTGCGCCTGCCGGGAACGATGAGCGCCCGCGACGCAATGGCGATCGGCACCGCCGGTTACACTGCGATGCTCGCGGTCATGGCGCTGCAGCGCGCGGGCGTTACACCGTCGCGCGGGCCGGTGGTCGTGACCGGCGCCGCCGGCGGCGTCGGCTCAGTCGCCATCGCGATCCTGGCTAAACTGGGCTACGCCGTGACAGCTTCCACCGGCCGGCCTTCGGAGACCGATTATCTGAAGGGACTTGGGGCGACAGACATCATTGACCGCAAGGAATTGAGCGGATCGCCGCGCGCGCTCGGCAAAGAACGATGGGCCGGAGGTATCGACGCGGTCGGCTCGACCACTCTCGCCAATGTGCTCTCGACGACGCGCTACGGCGGGGCGGTGGCAGCCTGCGGGCTCGCGGGCGGAATGGACCTGCCCACCAGCGTTGCGCCTTTCATCCTTCGCGGAGTTTCATTAATCGGGATCGATTCCGTGATGTGCCCAATGGAGTTGAGGCAGCAAGCTTGGCGGCGGTTGGAGACTGAGCTCGACCGCGGCAAGATTGCGGCGATGACATCCGAAATCGATCTCGCGAACGTCATCGAGGCAGGGGCGCGCATTGTCGATGGCCAGGTACGCGGACGCATTGTGGTAAAAGTTCGATAACCGGTGCAGAAATTTTCCGAAGGATTTGGAGCGCGGGAAGGGCGGTTGTGGTAAAGGCTGGGTTAAGGAGTCTACCCTTCGGGGGCAAAGTGGGGTGTTCAATGTTGCTGCGTGTTGCCGTCCTGTGCGCGGGCGTATTGGGAGCGGGTGCTGCTTTCGCCGAGGAGCTCGGGCCGGAGCAGGCGAGGGCCTTCGTGGCCGGCAAGCTCTTTGCTTATACCTGTTTCGACGGCACGGTCGGCATGGGGCGTATTCTAGACGACGGTTCGGTGATCGGCACTATTCGTCCTGGAGGTCGTGGGGAAATGCGCTTCGCCACCTTGCCTCCCAACACGCTCAAAGTTGAAGGCGGCTCGATTTGTGCGCACTTGACCGGGCTGCCTATTGAGCCGTGCTTTCGGGTGCAAAAAATCGATTACAAAAGCTTTCGCGGATCGGTCTCCGGATTTGGCTTTGCCTATTGCGATTTCCAGCAGCACAATCCGCGCGCGCAAATAATAACGCACTCCTCGGCGGCGGCATCCGCCGCCGCACCAACTCACGCTGTTGGGCCGGTCTCTGTCGCGGGACAAGCACTTGCCATAGCTCCGGCGTCGGTGGCGACTGCGCCGATGCGTGCCATTGCGCCGACATCAGCGGCGGCGCCTGTCGCTCCGGCGCAAGCACCCGCCGCGGCGCCGGCACCTGCGGCTCCGGCACCTGTTACTGCGGTGCAAGCACCTGCCACGGTGCCACTCTCTTCAGCGCCGGAACACCCAACTCCGATCGCGACTTTGCGCCCGGCGATTGAGGACTGACCTCTTCGCCTATTCCAAATCGAGCCGGAACGGCATGCCTTCGGTTGCGAGCACTCCGCGGCCGATGGTTTCGATTGCGGCGACCATGCGGCCATCGCGGCCGAGCAGACGATCAGCTAACGATACGATCCTGATGTTCGGCGTCGCCGTTGGCGAGGCGAGCCGCAGTGCTTGTGCAATGCTGTCCTCGCTTCGATGCGGATTGAGCGCGCAAACGCTGGCAAAGGCGCTCGCAGTCGACCGGCTTATTCCAGCGTAACAATGCACAATCAACGGGGCGCTGCGGTCCCATCGGCGCACGAAACTCAGAAGATCGGCTATGTGCCGCTCGTCCGGCATGACGTAACCGTCAAGGGGTGAGGAGATGTCGTGCAATCGCAGCCAAAGATGGTTTTCGGCGATAATGGCGCGCGGCCGTTCGACTGACGCCTCGCCCCCAATCAGCGACACGACGTGCAGCGCGCCCGTCTCCTCGACGGTTTCATGCAAGCGGGCGAGTGAGCAAACGTGAATCATGGGAGCTAAGTTACACGGGCGAATGGTTTGGAGATTTTCGCGGCGGCAATTTGACGTTTACTCACTAGTCAGAGTCTTGAATCGTTCCATGTAGCGCGCTTCTGCGATCTCGGCTGGCCAGGGTTTGAGGTAATCCCGTTCCATGGCTGCCGCAATGATCGGCGGCCGACCAAAAAACCGCCGTGCCTCGGCGGCGCTAAAGCCCGCAAGCCGTGTGGCCTCCAAATATGCTGCGGACCGGTCGGCCATTTTTATAAGCTGTTCAAGTTCCGGAACATTCCTTATCGGGAGCCCGAAGCGCCGATGAATGGCCTCCAAAAGCCGCCGCTCGACCGCCTTGTAGGCGTCGCCGATGACCACTTTGAACGGCGAGATCATGTCGCCGATTACGTATTCCGCAGAATCGTGCAGCAGCACCGCGAGACGCCTGCTTCGGTCGAGCCGCGGCACCCGCGCGCGCGCCACCGCCTCGACCAGAAGACAATGCTGCGCGACCGAAAAGATATGCGCCCCGCTGGTCTGTCCGTTCCAGCGCGCCACGCGTGCGAGTCCGTGGGCGATGTCTTCGATCTCGATGTCGAGAGGTGAGGGGTCGAGCAGATCGAGCCGCCGCCCAGACAGCATCCTCTGCCAGGCGCGCGCATGCTCAAGACGCAGCG
>DATNNI010000474.1:0-2493 GCA_035601915.1 Xanthobacteraceae bacterium | reverse complement strand
ATTTTCGCCACCGCGATCTCGGGCAGCACGGTGAAATTCGCGAATGTCGAACAGCCCATATAGTGATGCACTTTCTCGCCACCGATAGAGAAACGCGACGTGCCGTCGGGCATGACGCCTTGGCCCTGGGTGGCGCGGATGGCGGTACAGAGATTGGTTTTGCGCGACAGGCAGGAGGGGCAGGTGCGGCACTCCGGCGTGTAGAGCGGGATAACGTGGTCGCCTTTCTTGACCGATGTTACACCTGGGCCGACATCGACAACGATGCCCGCGCCCTCATGCCCGAGCACGGCCGGAAAAAGGCCCTCGGGATCGGCCCCCGATAACGTGAACTCGTCGGTGTGGCAAATACCTGTCGCCTTGATTTCGACGAGCACCTCGCCGGCGCGCGGACCGTCCAGAGTTAGCGTCGTCACTTCCAGCGGCTTTCCCGGAGCGAACGCTACTGCCGCACGCACTTCCATGAGACCCCTCGCAAATCTGCAATCTCTTTGTATTGGCTTGAGTTTACGTCTGCACGCGTCGGCGGCAAGAGCAAGCGCGCGGCGAGGCCCTAGCGGTGTATGATGGAGGACTTTCGATTGAGATTGCATACGCCGAAGACGATGAGCCGGAGGCTATTTGCATGCGCCAGATTTGGATCACGAAAGCCGGACCGCCAGAAGTTTTGGAGACTAAGGAAGCGCCCGACCCGCAGCCGAAAGCGGGGGAGGTGCGGATTCGCGTCGAAGCAAGCGGCGTCAATTTCGCCGACATCATGGGCCGGCTCGGCATTTATCCCGACCTGCCGCCAATGCCGGTCGTGCCGGGCTATGAGGTTGCCGGTCGGATTGACGCGGTAGGTGAGGGCGTCGATGCCGGCTGGGCCGGCCGCGACGTTTTCGCCGTGACGCGCTTTGGCGGCTATGCGGACGTCGTCTGCGTTCCAATCGCCCAGGTCTTTTCGCGGCCCGCGGATATGTCCGCTTTGGAGGGCGCTGCCATTCCGATCAACTATCTGACCGCCTGGCAGCTTGTGGTCGTCATGGGCGGTTTAAAGCGCGACGAGACCGTGCTTATCCATTCCGCCGGCGGCGGGGTCGGAATCGCGGCGACGCAGATCGCAAAACATATCGGCGCTCGCGTCATCGGGACGGCGTCGGCGGCCAAGCACGCCGAGTTGCGCGCGCTCGGTGCCGACTACCTCATCGATTACCGCACCGAGGATTTTGAAACGCGCGCGCGGGAGATCGCAGGCGGCCGCGGGGTTGAACTCATCCTTGACCCGGTCGGCGGAGAATCCTGGAAGAAAGGTTATCGGCTTTTGGCGCCGACCGGTCGGCTCGGCATGTTCGGCCTGTCGGCCGCTGCGACCGGAAAGAGCCGGAGCGTCGTCTCGATGCTGACGACGGTCGCGCGCATGCCGTGGTTTCAGTTCAATCCGCTGGCGCTGATGAACGCCAACAAGGGAGTGTTCGGCGTCAATCTCGGCCACCTGTGGGGCGAGCTTGAACGCCAGCGCGGTTGGGCCGACGGAGTGCTGGAGTTATGGTCGAAAAAGGCGATCAAGCCGAAAATCGCCAAGACTTTCCGCTTCGAAGAAGCAGCCAAGGCGCATCATTTCATTCAGGACCGCGGCAATATCGGCAAGGTGTTGTTGGTGCCGTAGCGGCCAGCGGCGCAAAGTAAAAGAGCGCGGCCTGGCCGCGCTCTTTGTTCGACCGCGTTCGAGCAGCGGCGCGTACTAGCGCGGCTGCGGCACAATGCGAATATAGGGCTTCGGCGACTTCCAGCCCTGCGGATAAAGCTTTTTCGCCTCCTCGTCGCTGATGGCGCCGCCGAGAATGACATCCTCGCCCTGCTTCCAATTGGCCGGCGTCGAGACGCGGTGCTTGGCGGTCAATTGCAGCGAATCGATCACGCGCAGTACTTCATCGAAGTTTCTGCCGGTGCTCATCGGATAAACCAGCACGAGCTTGATCTTCTTGTCCGGGCCGATGACGAACACGTTGCGCACCGTGGCATTGTCATTCGGCGTGCGCCCCTCCGAAGTGCCGGTGGTGCTTGCGGGAAGCATGCCGTAGAGCTTGGAAATCTTCAGGTCGGTGTCGCCAATCATCGGATAGTTTGGCGCAAAGCCGGAGACGTCCTTGATGTCGCCCGACCACTTCTTGTGATTTTCGACCGGGTCGACCGACAGGCCGATAAGCTTAGTGTTGCGCTTATCGAATTCCGGCTTCAGCTGCGCCAGGGTGCCGAGTTCGGTAGTGCAGACCGGCGTAAAATCCTTGGGATGGGAAAACAGGACGACCCAATGGTCGCCGATCCAGTCGTGAAAACGGATTTTGCCTTCCGTCGTGTCAGCTTCGAAATCCGGGGCAACTTCGCCAATTGCAAGAGCCATGGAAGACCTCCGTCGTCTGAATGAGCAAGCGATCCCAAATATCTGGATGGCGCGTTTCCGCGTCCGAGATAGCGTTTAAGCGAGAGAATACTAGTCCTTGCGCCGTAGAT
>DATNNI010000473.1:0-3844 GCA_035601915.1 Xanthobacteraceae bacterium | reverse complement strand
ACCGGCGCCGGCCAGGGCCTCGGCCGCGCCTTCGCCAAGACCTTTGCTTCCGGCGGCGCCAAGGTCGTGATCGCCGAGCGCAACGTCGAAAAAGCCCGCGACGTCGAGCGCGAAATCGCCGCCGGCAACTGCCACGCCATTGTCGTCGAAACCGACGTCGCCGACGAGGGATCGGTCGCGCGCATGGCAGAGCGCGTCGCCCAGAACTTCGGCCGTGCCGACGTGCTCATCAACAACGCCGCAATGTTCTCGACGCTGGAGATGCGGCCGTTCGAGCAGATTCCGCTTGCCGAGTGGGAGCAGGTCTTGCGCGTCAATATCACCGGGCCGTTTCTATGCTCACGCGCGCTGGTGCCGCTGATGCGTAAGAACAAATGGGGCCGCATCATCAACATGGCGTCGGGAGCGGTGACGCTCGGCCGCCCGAATTACCTGCACTACATCGCCTCGAAGGCGGCGCTCGCCGGCATGAGTCACTCCATGGCGCGCGAGCTCGGCGGCGACGGCATCACTGTGAACGCCATCCTGCCGGGCGCAACCTTTACCGAAATTCCGCGCAAGACCGTCACGCCGGAGCAAAAAGAGCGTATTATCGGCATGCAATCGATAACGCGTCCGCAAGTGCCGGAAGATTTGCTCGGCGTCGTATTGTTCCTCGCCTCCGATGCGTCCGCGTTCATGACCGGCCAGGAACTCACCGTCGACGGCGGCGCGACGCACCCATAGGCTTTCGCGTCAGGAGTGACGCCCATCGATTTCGCCTTCTCCGAGCTGCAACAATCGGTGCGCGACGCGGTTGAGAAAATCTGCGCGCGTTTCGGTGACGATTATTGGCTCAAGCGCGATAGCGACGGCAAATTCCCGGAAGATTTTTACCGCGCACTCGCCGCCGACGGCTGGCTCGGCGTCTGCATCCCGCAAGATTTTGGCGGCTCTGGCTTAGGCATCGGCGAAGCCGCCGTGATGATGGAAACCATCGCCGCCTCCGGCGCCGGCTTTTCCGGGGCCTCGGCCGTGCATATGAACATCTTTGGACTCAATCCGGTCGCGGTCTATGGCACCACCGAGCAGAAAAAGCGGATGCTGCCGCCAATCGCCGCCGGCGAGGAAAAAGCCTGCTTCGCCGTAACCGAGCCGAATGCGGGACTCGAGACCGGGAAATTAGAGACCCGTGCCGAACGCCGCGGCGATCGCTACGTGATCACCGGCGCAAAAATCTGGATCTCGACCGCGCAAGTCGCCGACAAGATGCTGATCCTGGTGCGCACCACACCCGTCGAAAAGGTGCGCAAGCCGACCGATGGATTAACTTTGTTCTACACCGCGCTCGATCGCGGCCACGTCGAAGTGCGCGTCATCGACAAAATGGGCCGTCACGCCGTCGACTCCAATCAGCTTTTCATCGATGGGCTTGAAGTTTCCGCGGAGGATCGCATCGGCGAGGAAGGCCGCGGCTTCGAATACATTCTGCACGGCATGAATCCCGAGCGCATCCTGATCGCGGCGGAAGCGATAGGACTCGGCCGCGCTGCGCTCAAACGCGCCGCCGCTTACGCCAAGGAGCGCGTGGTATTCGGCCGGCCGATCGGTCAAAACCAGGCGATCCAGCATCCGCTGGCGGAATGCTGGATGGAGCTGGAAGCGGCCGAACTGATGGTGCGCAAAGCCGCCTGGCAATACGATCAGAAAATTCCCTGCGGACCCGCCGCCAACGCCGCCAAATATCTCGGCGCCGAAGCCGGCTTCAAAGCCTGCCAGACCGCGGTGATGACCCATGGCGGCTACGGCTACGCCAGGGAATATCACGTCGAACGCTATTTGCGCGAAAGCCTGATCCCGCGCATCGCGCCAGTGTCGCCGCAGCTCATTCTCTGCTTCATCGCCGAGAAAGTGCTGGGAATGCCCAAGTCTTATTGAAGGCGCCGATGACCGAGCAAGCGCCGCTGCACGGACTGCGCATCATCGACCTCACCTCGATGGTGCTCGGCCCCTATGCCACGCAAATTCTCGCCGATTATGGCGCCGACGTCGTCAAGGTCGAGCCGCCGCGCGGCGACCTGATGCGTACCGGCGGCGCACAAAAGCACGCCGGCATGGGCGCGTTGTTCTTGCAGCTCAATCGCAACAAGCGCAGCGTGATGCTCGATCTAAAACAGCCGGTGGCGCGGCAAGCGCTGCTGCGGCTTTGCGCCGGCGCCGACGCGCTGGTCCACAACAATCGCCCGGCGGCGATGCGACGGCTTGATCTCGGCAACGCCGAAGTGCGCAAAGCGAATCCGAAGCTCGTCTATGTCAGCCTGTTCGGCTATGGCGAGACCGGCCCGTATGCCGGCAAGCCGGCCTACGACGACCTCATCCAGGGTGCGGTCGGCCTGCCGGCGCTTGCCGCCGAAGCGGGCGGCGGCGAGCCGCGCTACGTGCCGCTGACCTTGTCGGACCGCATCGTCGGCATTTACGCGGTTCACGCCGTTCTCGCCGCGCTCCTGCAACGCCATCGCACCGGTCAAGGCTGCTCGGTCGAGCTGCCGATGTTCGAAACCATGGCGCAAATGGTCCTCGGCGATCACCTGAGCGGCCGCACCTTCGATCCGCCGCTCGGCGAGCCCGGATACGCGCGCTTGCTTACGCCCAACCGCCGCCCCTACGCGACGCAGGACGGCCATGTCTGCGCGCTTATTTATAACGACAAGCATTGGCGTGCATTCTTCACCGCGATCGGCCGGCCCGACGAGTTCACCGCCAATCCGAAGCTCTCCGACCACGCCGTCCGCGCGCAGCACTACAACGAAGTCTACGGCATCGTCGCCGACATCTTGCGCACCGGCACGACCGCCGAGTGGCTTGAGCTGTTCGATCGCTGCGACATCCCCTGCGCGGCGATGAACGATCTCGACGCACTGATCGACGATCCGCATCTGGCGTCGGTCGAATTCTTCCAGACGCTGACGCATCCGACCGAGGGCCGCGTCCGCTATACCGGCATTCCCAGTCGCTGGGACGGGGAAAGCCTGAAGATCACCCGCCATGCGCCGCTTTTGGGCGAACACAGCATCTCGATCCTTAGCGATGCGGGCGTGAAAGCGGATGAGCTTGAGGCGCTGTTGCGCAGCGGCGCCACCGTTGACGGCGCATTCAAGAGCGGCGGCGAAGCCGCCCCGTCAAAGTGCATTGCCGGCAAAAGTCCAATGTCCTAGCGTGCATCAAGAAAAATTCAGGGAGAACGCCCATGATCCGGCTTTCGATACTGGCCGCTTTGCTAGCCGCGACGGCGACAGTTTCCGCACAAGCGGCCGACGCACCGGCCGAGATCAAGCTCGGGACGCTCTACGCCTCCTCAGGACGGTACGCCAGCATCTCGCTGCCGGTCCATAACGGGCTGAAGCTCTGGATCGATCAGATGAACGCCGATGGCGGCGCCTTCCTCAAAGCCTTCAACAAAAAAATTCCACTCAAGCTCATCGCCTATGACGATCAGAGCAACACTGCCACCGCGGCCACGCTCTACAATCAGCTCATCACCCAGGACAAAGTCGACATCCTGATCTCCGATTGCGGATCGGTACTCACCTCGGTGGCGGTGCCAATTGCCCGCGACCACAAAATGTTGCTGTTCGACCAGACCGGCACCGGCGCGACCTTCTTCACGCCGGACAATCCCTACATCGCACTGATGTCCGATCCGGTATCGACCATCTGGCCGAAGCCGCTTGCCGACTTCCTCACCCATGACGGCCCGGGTCTCGGCATCAAACGCGTCGCCATGCTTTATGCCACCAATGACTTCACCGGCACGCAAGCCAACGCGGTGCGCAAATTCATCAAGGAATCGAATTCCGGCGTCGAA
>DATNNI010000472.1:0-3220 GCA_035601915.1 Xanthobacteraceae bacterium | reverse complement strand
GGCGTCGCCCAGCGCTAAACCTGCCGCGTAGACGCCGATGCGCTGCCAGGGCTCCATCTGCCTCTGGTCGCTTTTTTTCGGAATCTGCTTGTCAAAATTTACCGGCGCGAGCGGATGCACGATGTAAGGGGCAAAGCTCTTGTCGTCGTAGGCCGGCGGATCGCCCCGCGCGAGGTGCTGCCAGTTGGCCTCCAGCCCCTCGCCAAGGCAGGTGATGAGACCGACGCCGGTGATCCACACCTCTTGGCGTGCATTCACCTGGCAAGCTCCTTTACCGGAAGTTCAAGCCGCTCGCCCCATTCGAACAGCGCGCCGCGAAATTCCTCGCTCGGAAACGGCATGATGGTGAAAATGATTTGCGCGTTGCAAACGAGCTTGCCGTCGCGCCGCCCTTTACCTTCGCCGACCGCGTAGCCCGACCCCTCATGCACCACGCGGCCTTCGAACTCGAGCGCGTCCCCCGGAAACACTGCGCTGCGAAATTTCGCATCTTTCACGCCGGCCATGAACGGCATGCTCTTGAAGCCATTGAGCGCGATCAATAGCCAGCCTACGGTCTGTGCCATGCATTCGAGCAGGAACGCTCCGGGCATCAGCGGGTAATTGGGAAAGTGACCCTCGAATACAGTCGAGGTCTTAGGCACAAGGCCGACCGATCGAACCGACCGCCCGGGGAGATCGAGCGCGACAATGCGGTCGATCATCTGGAAATATTCGAAACGCATCCGTGGCGCCTCAGGCGCCCTTGGCGGCAATCAGCTTGTCGATCTGCTCGCTGAGATTACTCAAGACGAAATACTGATCCGTCGTTGCTTTGCCGTCGTTGACTTCCTGGGTCCATTGTTCGAGCGGAAGCTTGATGCCGAACGTCTTGTCGATGGCAAAGGCGATATCGAGGAAGTCGAGGCTATCGATTTCGAGATCGTTGATGGCGTGACTTTCCGGTTTGATATTGTCGCGCGGGATGTCACAGGTTTCCGCAATAATATCAGCAACTTTGTCAAACGTAGCAGACATCAGGCATTTTCAGCCCGATCGCGCCGGGCCCCTCCGGTCGTAGGTGCCCGTATAGCGAAGGATATGGCCGAGTTCAACGCCGCCGACTGCCACTCGCGATCATTGCCACAATTCGCCGTGGATCGGGCCGGCGTGTCCGGCCATCTTGATCTCCGAAGCCTAAATGCTCGGTTCCGCAAACGGCAGTGCTGAACCCTCGGGCAGCGGCATGCGAAAGACATTAAGCGTCATTGATATCAGCGCGTAATAGCCGAGAATTCCGACGAGCTCCACCATCCCGGTATCGCCGATGACCTTGTGCACGCGCGCATAAGCGGCATTGCTGACCCGGCGCTTGGCGTAAACCTGCTTGACGAATTCGTAGATCGCCAACTCATCCTTTGCCGCCGATTTCGCGGGATGCCCGGCTTTCAGATTACGAATGGTGGTTTCCTTGACTCCGTCGGCTGCCGCCATCGGCGCGTGGGCATGCCATTCATACTGCGCCTTCCAGTGCTGTGCCGTGCACAGGATGGCAAACTCCTTCAGCCGCGGCGGCAACGACGTGTGATAACGCAGATAGCCGCCGAGCGCTTGCGCCAATTTTCCATAACCGGGCGCATGCAGATAAACGGCGAAAGGTCCCTCGTTATGAAAGCGGCCGCGCGGCCCCGATTTTATCGCCTCAACGAGGGCATGTTGCTCGGCCGAGAGATTGTCCAGGGCGAAGGTAGGAAGGCGAGAAGAGGGCGCGGCCGCCGATCGTTTGCCGCGTTTACCTGGTGGCTTTTTTGACATCGGTTTTTTCCCTATCTGGCTTTCCTATTTGCGGCCAACGACGTCGATCAGCGCCGACATTCCGACATGCGCGGTGCCTTCGTTGATCAGGCTGTCATGTTCGCGGATTTCAAGGTCGGCGAAATCTCCGAAGCCTTGCTCGATCAGCGAGCGGGTGTAGAGGCGCTCGACCTCGGGCGGGCCGCCGGTGCCGTAATTCAGTTGTTCCGCGCGGTAACCTTGCATGAGCAAGAGGCCGCCCGGTTTCAAGACGCGCTTGAGGTTTAAGAAAAATTCGGCCCGCTGCGGCGGAAACGCGACTTGTGTGAAAATCGCGACGACCACGTCAAAGGCGGACTGCGGCCAGCGCCACGCGAAAATATCGGCGAGTTCGGTGCGCAGCTTGACGCCGCGTCGGTTTGCGAGTGCCTGCGCCTTGGCAAGCGCACTTTCGGAGAAATCGACGGCCAGAACGTCGAGGCCTTGTTCTGCGAGCCAGACGCCATTGCGGCCTTCGCCGTCAGCCACCGACAGGGCACTTTGTCCCCTGCGTAAAAGATGCGCCTTTGATTTGAGGAATGCGTTGGGCTCCTCGCCGAATATGTAAGCCGGCGCACGAAAGCGCGTTTCCCAACGTTCCAGTTCCGACATGCTCTTTCCCGGGATTTCCGCGCCGCGCGCTTTTTGCTATTTGATGGCTACGTCTTGCGTGCTCAGGGAGTTTATCCGATGCCGCCTGCCGTGAAAGCCCTATTCTTCGACGTTTTCGGCACGCTGGTCGATTGGCGCACCTCGATCGCGCGCGAGACTGAAGAAATCCTAAAAGGGCGCGGCTACGCGCTCGATTGGTCAAACTTTGCCGACGCATGGCGCGACAAATATCAGCCGGCGATGGAGGAAGTGCGCTCCGGCCACGCGGCGTACTGCAAACTCGACGTCCTGCATCGCCAGAATCTTGAAAGCATCCTGCCAGATTTCAAAATCTCCGGTTTGCCGGAAGAGGAGCTTCGTGAGCTTAATCTGGCGTGGCATCGCCTCGACGCCTGGCCTGACGTAACAGGCGGGCTCGCCCGGCTTAAGCGCGGGTACCTTTTGGCGCCGCTGTCGAATGGCAATATTTCCATCATGGTGGATTTGGCCCGGCGCAATGGTTTTCCGTGGGACGCAATTCTCGGGGCGGAGCTTGCCCGTGATTACAAGCCAAATGCCGGGGTTTATCTTGCCGCCGCCGATGCCTTCGATCTTGCTCCGCGGGAGTGCATGATGGTCGCGGCGCATAGCTCTGATTTAAAAGCCGCGGCCAAGCTCGGCTTTGCGACCGCCCACATCGCGCGGCCCAACGAGAGCGGACCGGGCCTCGGCGAGGTGAGCCCGACCGTACCCGTAGACGTTGCGGCAAACGACCTCGGCGATTTGGCCAGTCAGCTTGGGACTTGAGCGCGCGAAG
>DATNNI010000471.1:0-4252 GCA_035601915.1 Xanthobacteraceae bacterium | reverse complement strand
ACGACGCGGTTAAACCAGCGGCTACGTGCGCCGCTGATCGGGCAGTATCGATCCTTGGACTTTCAGTTACTCCTTCCGTGCCGCGACCAGCCAGAAAATCGATTTATGCGGGCTGCCAAACCATCCACGAATGGCCGCTGTTTGCGCATTCCTGCCAGCGGATCGCTAAAGTGCGGGAGTCCGCTCGAAGCCGACGTGCCGGCGGCCGGAGGTGCCCAGTTTTGTTCTGGAGTGGTGGAAAAATGGCGCGCCCGACAGGATGAAACTGGGCACTCCTATGTGATTGTTATTTCGACCGTTTTCTGATCACGGTTCCGTTGGTCCATCCGGGTTACGTCCGCTGACGACCCTTAGCCACTTCAGGTTTGCTTCGATGGACGGGCGATACACGTCGGAATGCGGTCGTTCGCGGAACGCGACCGTTGCGACTGGTTGCGGCGGCCGAAGACCGAACGCGACGCTTGGCGCTACCAGGGAGCGCATCTTGTCTGTTAGTTTAGCTCAGGCGCTCGGGAGTATGGTGCGCTCGAAAAGGCCGTGGGCGCGCCTGCCTCTGATGCCGACTACTTCGTCAACGGGCAACCGCTGTTGGCGGCGGTCGGATAGGCCGTGTCGCCCGGCACGGTCGCGAGCAAATTGTAATAGTCCCAGTCGCGTTTGCTTTCCGACGGCTTCTTGACCTGGAACAGATAGAGGTTCGACACCATGCGCCCATTGGCCTGCACATGCCCATGCGCAGTGAAGGCGTCATCGACCGGCAGCTCTTTCAGCTTTTTCACCACCGCATCCGCGTCCTTCGTGCCTGCGGCCTTTACCGCCTTGAGATATTGCAGGGTCGCTGAATACGTGCCCGCCTGGATCATGTTCGGCATCCGCCCGGTGCGCTTGAAGTAGCGTTCGCCGAACTCGCGCGTGCGGTCGTTGAGGTCCCAATAGAAGCTCTCGGTCAGAACCAGGCCCTGCGCGGCTTCGAGCCCAAGGCCATGAACCTCCGCCAGCGTCATCAACAACGCCGCAAGCCGCTGGCCACCGGCGACAATGCCGAATTCCGCCGCTTGCTTGATGGAATTCACGGTGTCCGTTCCGGCATTGGCGAGGCCGACGATCTTAGATTTGGAGCTCTGCGCCTGGAGCAGGAAGGACGAAAAGTCGGGGGCGTTGAGGGGATAGAGCACCTGCCCCAGCACCTTACCTCCGTCAGCTTCAATGACGGCGCTCGTGTCCTTCTCCAGGGCGTGGCCGAAAGCGTAGTCCACGGTGATGAAGTACCAGGAGTCACCGCCAGTCTTCACCAGCGCGCCGCCGGTCGAGACGGCGAGCGCGTGCGTGTCGAAGGCCCAGTGGAAGCCGTAGGGCGTGCAGGCCGAGCCCGAGATCGCCGACGTCGCTGCGCCGACCACGATGTCGATCTTCTTCTTTTCGGCGGCGATCCCCTGCACCGCAAGCGCCACTGAGGAGGTCGTGAGGTCGGTGATCATGTCGACGCCTTCGGCGTCATACCAGCGCCGCGCGATGTTGCCGGCGAGATCGGGCTTGTTCTGGTGATCGGCGGTCACCAGGTCGATCTTTTGGCCTAGCACGCTGCCGCCAAAATCCTCGATCGCCATTTTCGCCGCTTCAATCGACCCCTTGCCGCCATAGTCGGCATAGGTTCCGGACTGATCGTTCAGAATGCCGATCTTGACGCCCTGCGCCGACGCCGACGCGGTTGCGAACAGGCAATATGCGGCGAGGGCGGCGGACGCCAATTGCATCAGCTTTGCGTTGCCCATCATCATTTCCTCCCGATTCCTCGGCTTGAGCGCAGGAGCCATGAACGGCGCCGGACGGCATTTTGCCCGCTGCGTGGGACTTTGAAACGGATTTCGTACGCGGCGCAACGTGAAAACGCATCGCTCCGCCGCGATACCCTTCGGCTCGGACGCTAAGCGCCGGCGCCAGCCTTCGTTAGAGTGGAATCCCGATGAGCGCCCGCTTTGCGGCCGCGCGCCGTCGCAGCCCGATAAGCGCCGGGGGTAAGGCCCACAGTTTTATGGAATTGGCGTGTAAAGGCCGCTTGATCCGCGTAACCGCATTCGAGCGCCAATTCGCTCAAGAGAGCGTCAGAATGCCGCAGCCGGTCGCAAGCCCGGTCGATGCGCAGCCGGGACAGATACTGGCCGGCGGAAAAGCCGAATATCGTCCTGATTCTTTGATCGAACTGGAACGGCGAAAGGCCGGCGCGCGACGCGAGGTCGGGAATGCGCAAGGGCCCATCGAGATGGTCATCGATATAGGCGAGCGTCGCGGAAAGCGCCGCCGAAACCGGCGCCGACCCTGACAAAGCCGGCGCGTCGCGGGAAATGCCCGCGAGGCCGCGTATGACGCCAGAAGCGTCGATCAACGGCTCTTTCCAGGTCAGGCACCAGCCTTCGCTGCCATCGGGATAGAGATGGCGTTCCATCCGGCCACGGATCGAGAGGCCTTCAGCGATGACTTTGAGATCCTGCGCCTCGAACCGCTCGCCGAGCGGGGCGGCAAAGACCTCGCTCGCCTTGCGGCCGATGAGCGCGCTCTTGCTGGCGAAGCGGCAGCGATGGGCGAGCGTATCGTTGACCGCGACATAGCGCGCCTCCTGGTCCTTAATGAAGAACACGGTATCGGCGACGCGGTCGAACAGTTCAATGCCCGGAAACGGACGCCCAAGGAGAGCGGCGAACGACACCGCCGGATCGGCTTCCATCGTTTCGCGCGCGATTTTGCGGATTTTCAATTCCTGACCCGACTTTTCATCAAGAACCTCGAGCCGAGACATGCGAATGTCGGCTAAAGCGAATGTCCGACTCTAGGGAGCCTCAAGATGTCGTCGCAAGTCTTTTCCGGAACCATGCCGGCCCTCATGACGCCCTGCGGCCCCGATCGGCGGCCGGACTTCGACGCCCTCGTCAAGATGGGGAAACATCTTGTTGGCGCCGGAATGTCGGGACTTGTCTATTGCGGCTCGATGGGCGACTGGCCGCTGCTCACGCTCGAACAGCGAATGGAGGGCGTCGAACGTTTGGCCAACGCGGGCCTGCCCGTCATCGTCGGCACCGGCGCGCAAAACACCGAGCAGGCCGCGGCGCTCGCCCGTCACGCGAAGGAGAAAGGCGCGCGCGGGCTCATGATCATTCCGCGCGTGCTTTCGCGCGGCTCTTCGACGGCCGCCCAGCGCGGCCATTTCGCCCGCGTGCTCAAGGCGGCGGTCGACTTGCCTTCAGTCATCTACAATAGCCCCTATTACGGTTTCCAGACGCGAGCGGAGCTCTTCTTCGAACTGCGAAATGAGTTTCCCCATCTGGTCGGGTTCAAGGAATTCGGCGGCGCGGAATCCCTTAGCTACGCCGCGGAGCACATTGCGGGCCGTTCGGACGACATCGCGCTCATGGTCGGTGTCGACACTGAGGTGTTCCACGGCTTCGTCAACTGCGGAGCCTGCGGCGCCATTACCGGCATCGGCAATGTTTTCCCTCACGAAGTGCTGCGTCTGGTCGAGCTTTGCGAACGCGCCGCCAAAGGCGACATTGAGGCGCGGCGCCTGGCGCTCGAGCTTGACAGCGCGCTCAGCCCCCTCTCGGTTTTCGACGAAGGCGTCGATCTCGTGCTTTACTTCAAGCGCCTCATGACCCTCGTCGGCCACGACGAATATGCGCTGCACTTGAACGATTTCGATGCGCTCAGCCGATCGCAGGAGAGCATGGCGAAGCGGCGTTTCACAACATTCCGCGCCTGGTACGCCTCCTGGCCCGGCGCCAAGGATTAAGCGCCGTGCGAGTCATCGATTCCCACACCGAAGGTGAGCCCACCCGGGTGATCGTCGATGGGGGACCGCCGCTTGGCGACGGTCCCCTTGCCGGACGCCGCGACCGCTTCAAGGCCGAGTTCGATCATATCCGCCGCTTCGCCGTCAACGAACCGCGCGGGCATGACGCAATCGTCGGAGCGCTTCTCTGCGAGCCGCACGACAAGTCATGCGCGGCGGGCGTCATCTACTTCAACAATGTCGGCACGATCGGCATGTGCGGCCACGGCACGATCGGCCTCGCCGTGACGCTCGCGCATATGGGACGGCTCAAGCCCGGACGCCACCGCTTCGAGACGCCGGTCGGCGTGGTCGGCGTGGAACTGATCGACGGCTGCACAGCGACGGTCGAGAATGTCGAGAGCTATCGGTTCGCCGGAGAGGTCGAGGTTGAGGTTCCGGGTCTCGGCGCCGTGCGCGGAGACGTCGCCT
>DATNNI010000470.1:0-2162 GCA_035601915.1 Xanthobacteraceae bacterium | reverse complement strand
TTAAACCCCTAACGGAGCTATCCGAGAATTGCTTCCGCAGCACTGAAACGGCATTCGGTGTATTCAAGTCATCTCCGAGCGCGTCAATTAACTCCGCGGTGGGAGGCGGTGAAATTTGTGCGAATTTACGCCTCTGGTAATCGTTATGCGCCTCCGAGCCAGAATAAAACGCAGCCCAGTCTCCGATTTCTTGCCGAGCCTGCTCAAGTCGCGAAACTGTCCAATTGATCGGCTGACGATAGTGAGTTTGAAGCATTGAGTATCTGATGACAGGCCCAGTCCATGAGCCGAGCAGCTCATGGATCGTGACGAAATTCCCGGCCGACTTCGCCATCTTCTCGCCTTCGACCTGAAGCAAGCCGTTGTGCATCCAGTAATTCGCCATCACGCCGGTGTGGAAGGCGCAGCGCGACTGCGCGATCTCGTTCTCGTGGTGTGGAAACACGAGATCGATGCCGCCGCCGTGGATGTCGAAAGTCTCGCCGAGATATTTCCAGGCCATCGCCGAGCATTCGATGTGCCAGCCGGGGCGGCCGGGCGCGTTGACGCCCGCGGGTGACGGCCACGCCGGCTCGCCCGGCTTTGACGGCTTCCACAACACGAAATCCCGGGGGTCTTTTTTGTAAGCCGCGACTTCGACGCGGGCGCCGGCGATCATTTCGTCGAGCGGCCGCTTTGAGAGCTGGCCGTAATCCGGCATCGACGGCACGCTGAACAGGACATTGTCGTCGGCGACGTAAGCGTTGCCGGAGGCGAGCAGCCGCTCGATCAGCGTCCGCATCTCGCCGATGTGCTCGGTGGCGCGCGGCTCGAAAGTCGGCGGCAGGCAGCCGAGCGCCGCGACATCCTCGTGGAATTGCTTGTCGGTCTTTTCCGTGACCTTGCGGATCGCCTCGTTGAGCGGCAGGCCGGGATATTCCTCCGCCGCGCGGGCGTTGATCTTGTCGTCGACGTCGGTGATGTTGCGCACATAGGTGACGTGATCGGCGCCATAGAGATGGCGCAGCAAACGAAACAGCACGTCGAAGACGATCACCGGCCGCGCATTGCCGATATGGGCGAAATCGTAGACCGTCGGCCCGCACACATACATGCGCACGTTTTGCGGATCGAGCGGGCGAAACCCCCGCTTCTCGCGCGTCAGCGTATCGTAAAGCTTCAGTTCCATCGGCTAGTCCAACTCCGAAACGACAACGCCCGGCTAGCCGGCCGGGCGTCCCTTAATCTCGAAGCGGAGAATAGACGGCCACAGCCAGCGAAGGTCGCTAGCGAATAATCTCCCGGCAAATGCCGCAGAATGTGGTCAGTCCGTACATGGCGCGGAAAATGGTCGATCGGACGCATCGCGTCAAGCCTCGCCTTTACCGCCGCCCTGACCCCTCGCGCCCCGAATCAGCAGCTTCGCGGTCACTTGCTCTTCGAATTGGCGAAGTTAACGCAAGCTTAACTCCACGGGGCGCATTCTCCTTTTTGCGGTAATCCGATTGATGCGGCGTTTTTCGCCGCCGCGCGAGGGGTCTCATGCGGTTCCTAATCGCATCCGTGGCTGTCGCCGCCGCGGTCCTGGCTGGAACGGCCGCGCAGGCGGAGAAGCGTCTTTTTATCGTTGCCAATAACAGCGACGGCTATGGCGTCGATCGCTGCCTCGCGTCCAGCGCGGTATGCGGCACCGCCGCGGCAAATTCCTATTGCCGCACCCACGAATTCACCGAAGCCCTGTCCTACCGCAAGGTCGAGCGCGACGACATTACCGGCGCGATTCCCGCGAGCGGCGCGTGTCACCACGCCGGTTGTGACGATTTTGTCGCGATCGAGTGCTCGCGCTGAGACCGATGTCGTTCAAGCGCAATTGAATTCGTCATGCCCGGCCGGTTGCCGGGTGTGACGAAGTGGGATCAGCCGGCCTGCTGGGCGAGCGCGATCGCCTGCCGCAACACCTCCAGATCGCCGATGTGATTGGCGAGAATGAGCGCAAGCCGGCTGTCGAGCTTGGCCGCCTCCTCATCCGACAAATTCCGCCTTGCCTCCAGCAGCGCCCGATAGGCGGCATCAGGATCGGTGAATTGCGATGCGGTCGTAAGCTTCGCCATGGCCCTCACTGCGCCAGGGCGCGGCGGCGGGCGCTTGCTATTGCGCCGGCGTCGAACGTTCGCCAGCGCGCG
>DATNNI010000469.1:0-8684 GCA_035601915.1 Xanthobacteraceae bacterium | reverse complement strand
ACCACCTGCATGCCGACCCACTGCAGCGCGTGCTCGGCTACATCGATTTCCGCAAGTCGATCCTGACCGGAAAGGTGCCCGAATTCACTTGTCTTGTCGGCACCATGGTGCAGGAGGTCTACGTGTCCTCGCCCGCGATCCGCAACGCGTGCGACGCCAGCATCAGCGGCCATGCCGCGACCCTCGAGCCCGACATCGCCGAGGCGATGGCGCGTTATCGCGTCCGCGGCGATTGCACCGCGCGCAGCTTGGCGCTGCATACGCAGGCCGTTCTGCAAGGCGCGTACGTGCTGGCGAAAGCGAGAGGCAACGCCGCCATCGCCGCCGAGTCGATCGACCACCTCCGCCGCTATGTGGTGCAGCTTTTCGGCGCCGATCGCGCCGCGGCGAAGAAATCCGGTTCAACAAAGGAGCAGCGACGATGACGACCAAGGCCATCCCCGACGGAATGCATACGGTGACCCCGCATTTGATCTGCGCCAACGCGTCCGCCGCGATCGAATTCTACAAGAAGGCCTTCAACGCGACCGAGACGTCGCGATTGCCCGGGCCCGGCGGGCGGCTGATGCACGCGAGCCTTCGCATCGGCGATTCGGCTGTGATGCTGGTCGATGAAATGCCGGAACACGGCGCGCTCGGACCAAAATCGCTCAAAGGTTCGCCGGTCGCCATCCACCTCTATGTCGAAGACGCCGACGCGGCGGCCGCACGGGCGGTTGCCGCCGGCGCCAAGCTGACCATGCCGGTCACCGACATGTTCTGGGGCGACCGCTACGGCCAGCTCGAAGATCCGTTCGGGCATCGCTGGTCGATCGCCACCCATGTCCGCGACGTGACGCCCGCCGAGATGCAACAGGCGATGCAGGCGATGAGCAGCAGGCAGAAACAGGCGCAGCCGGCGTAACAAGCTTACGGCGATCGGGATCGCGCCGCCACGGAACGATAGCCACGTCGCGATCTGTAGCCGTCCGCAGGGTTCTTCAGGAGATAAAAATGACCAACACCGTTCGGCTGCACCGCGTCCTGGCGACCAAGCCCGATAAGGTCTACCGGGCTTTCATTGAGGGCGATGCGCTGGCGAAGTGGCTGCCGCCGAACGGATTTGCCTGCACCGTGCACAACCTCGACGCCAAAGTCGGCGGCGGCTTTCGCATGTCGTTTCGCAATTTCACCACAGGCGCCAGTCACTCGTTCGGCGGGAAATATCTGGAGCTCGTGCCCGGCCAGCGCGTGCGCTACACGGACAAATTCGACGATCCGAATTTGCCGGGCGAAATGGCGGTCACGGCGACGTTCAAGGCGGTTAGCGTCGGCACCGAACTCACCATTGTGCAGGAAGGTATTCCCGACGCCATTCCGGCGGAGATGTGCTATCTCGGCTGGCAGGACTCGCTGCGCAACCTCGCGAGGTTGGTCGAGCCGGAAATCAATCAGTAACGCCGGCGCAGCGATTCTTTCTGGCGGTGATTACGGGCCGACGATGCACTCGCTGTTGACGCAACTCGCGACCCACCCCGGCGGCAATTTCGTTTGACTGAGGAAGATAACAGCCAGACCCAGCGCGAGGACGACAACCTTCAGCATGGCGATCCCCTCTTCGATGCGATTCCGGGAAGCGCCGTTGTGCGCCGTTCCGGGGACGGGGTTGTGACGAGGGGCAGCAGACCCCTGTCCCGTGCGCCCGCAATCAAAGTCGCGGCGGATTAACCCGTCATCTTTATCGGCGTCTCAACTTGATTCAAAGGCGCGGCGCATGGGTTGGCGGCGACGCGGCTGGCTTACCTCAGCGTTGTCGCGCCGAGAATCCGAAAAGGGAATAGGCGGATTGGAAGTTGGGCGTTTTGACACTACGATAAACGGATGAGAACCTTCCTTTGCAACACTGACGCAAGCAATGCGTAGGTCGATCGCAACTGTCACACTCGCCGCCGCTTGTTTGCTCTGCGCGTGTTCGCCAGGACCGCAAGGTCAAAAGGGCGACCAGGGTCCTGCGGGCGCCAAAGGAGAACAAGGGCCGCCGGGACCTCCGGGCCCGCTGGGACAACAAGGTCCGCCGGGGCCAACTGGCTTGCCTGGTCCCGACGGTGCGGGCGGCGGCGTCGGTCCGGCCGGACCGGCGGGTCCGCCCGGCCCACCAGGCCCAGCCGGGGCAAACAGCCTGCACGCACTCACCGAGCCGGAATGCGGCACCCGATGCGCACTCATCTGCAGCCCCGGCGAAAAGCTTGTCTCCGTGACCTGCCCGGGCGGCACCGTTCACATCGAGCAAGGTGACGAGCTTAATGCAGCGTCGTGCATCGGCGCGTCGGGGCCGGTCATCGCACTCTGCATGCGTCATTAAACTGACGCTCGTTGCGCATCGCATCGCCGGCCGAATCGGCGGCCACAGCCGCTAAAGCGTGTCGGGGTGGGTCGCTGCCGCGCGTCTAAGGACCGACAATGCACTCGGCATCGACGCAAGTCGCGGTCCAGTGTGGCGGTAGTTTCGTTTGCGCTAAAAAGGCAACGGCGAGCGCCAGCGCGAGGACGACAACCTTCAGCACGGCAACCTCCTTTATGGAGCGATACCCGGCAAGTTGTTTTTACGCTTTTCAAGAGACAGCGCTGTGACGGCAGTCACAACCGGCCGCCTAAGGCCCGATGATCGAGATGATCTGTTTCGTTGCGGGATCGACGATCAGCACCTGGCCGTGCAACAGCGCGTACCGATAAGAACCGATTGTCGGAATCTTATGCCTGAGATGACGATTGAAACGCAGCACGTTCATCGTGTCGGGAACGGCTTCACCGACGTTCAATCCCGCAGGCTCTTGCGTTCTCCCCGCCGATTTTCCCAAGGCGCGCCAAATCTCGGATTGTTGCGCTTGCGTGAGAGACAAATTGTGCTCTTCGGCGGCCGCAGGCTGCGCGAATGCAATCAAAGGCCAAGCGGCCGCGGCGACCAGTCCAGCAACGAATTCGCGCCGTATCATTTTCATCCCATAGCGTCAAAGAAAGTCATTTTAGGAGGTGGTGAGTTTAGTGCAAGCACGCAACCCGAATGTGGGCGGCCAGGCCCCTCGCTCATGCACCCGATAGGCTCCGTCAGGGCCGGTCGCAGCTGACGACGCACAGCGCGACGCGGACACAGCAAATCCGTCATCGAACGGCGCTATTCGTGTCACATGACATTTGCCGGTCGTGTCGCCCTGCGGAATATCTGCCGTCGCCTTGGAGCCCCGCAGGCGGGCCTTTGCCTGCTTGTTATTTCCGCATTCGCCGGCGCGGCAGTGGCAACGGAGGCCGGGCCGGCGACGCCGCTGCGCGTCGCGGTTTATGACCTGGAGCCTTATGGCGGGCAAAGCCGCGATGGACTGTTCAACGGTGCAAGCGTCGAGCTGTGGCGTCGCGTCGCCGAGGATCGGAACTGGCAGTATCAACTGACGCTGGTGCCGCGGATGGATGACTTGCTGTCGGGATTGCACGCGAGCGTCTACGATGTGGCGATCGGCGCCATTACAATCACACCCGAGCGTCTGACGCGGGTGGACTTTTCCTATCCTACGCATCGGTCGGGCGTCGCCGCCGTCTTTGCGAAGCAAACAGACGCTACCTCGGCGTTATACGAATATGGCGCCGCCGTCAGCGAACTCGGCCCGCTGCTCGTTGCCACCATAATCTTTCTGACAGTTACCGGCGTCCTGATGTGGTGGTTCGAGCGATCCCCTGCGCACAGCGCGGGCAAACCGGATTCGCACTCGTCGGTAATGTCGTGGCACGAGGGCGTCTACTGGGCCGTCGTCACGATGACCACCGTCGGATATGGCGACAAGACGCCAAAGACCCATGTTGGCCGCGCGATCGCCGTTGTCTGGATGATCGGTAGCCTTGTGCTGGTCTCCCTGCTGACCACTTCTTTGATCGCCCGCATAACCGTTAGCCGGGTCGAGGGCAGCGTCGTGACGCGGGTGACCGACCTCGCCGGCAAGCGGCTCGCAGCCGTTTCTGCTTCATCGGGCGCCGAATTTCTCGACACCCAGCGGATTGCCCACCAAAAATTTGGCAATCTCGCCGACGCGCTAAGTGCGCTTGCGACCGGGAAGACCGACGCGGTGGTCAACAGCGTCGGTACCTTGCAGTATCTGGTGAGGACGCGGTTTGCCGGAGCGATTGCCCCGCCGCGCGGGCTATTGGCTCCCGCCTATATGGCCTTCGCGCTGCCGATGAACTCAGGCCTGAAAAAGCCGTTGGACCAAGCACTAACGGCCGTCACGGCGAGTCCGGAATGGCAATCAATCGAAGACAGCTATTTTGGCCAATGAGTAAAAACGTGCAGCGCTTTGGCAACGCCGCCGATCCGAGGTGAACCCGAACCGGCGGCGCAACAAAACCGCAGTGAGCTTAGAGCGGGCGCCTGCCGTACCAACGGCCACGTCCGTACCAGCCGCCGCCACCGAGCAGCAAGACAAGAAGAACAATGAGCAGGATCGTTTCCATGGAAATCTCCGTTGTTGACTGAGACAACGTCGCCGACAGAGCTAGAGTTCCATGGAGGCGTGCGGCGCTAGGCCCCTCACGGATAACTGGCTAATTATCGGGAAGTAGGACTGCGCTTTGGAAACGCTAATTAGTCTTCGCGAGCGGCATGACGGCCGCCGCAGTGCCCGTAATACCACGCCGTCATTTTCCGCTTCATTGCCTGTTGGTCGGGCGTCAATGTCACCCCGGCATACTGAGCATGCAGCACTACAAGTTGCTGACACCGGCCGTCGTCAGCGAGGACCGGAGTAGGAAACAGAGCAGCAAACACGGTGAGTGAAATGGCGATCGCGCCAAAGGACGGCTTAAACATCATCGACCCCGACAGTTGTCGAGCTCAAACGTCTGAAGACCCCATCGGTTCCGTGTTTATACGGCTACAGCCGGGCTCGACATCGCGTTCCCACGTTGACGCAAACGAACTCGCAGATGACGTGGCGGTCCCGGCAAGACTCGAACTTGCGACCTTCGGTTTAGGAAACCGCTGCTCTATCCGGCTGAGCTACGGGACCAATAAGGATGCGGCGAACTTATAGCACAGAGGCGATCGGCGCGCCGTCCGCACCGGCTGCGGCGCGCCTTGAAACAAACACAGCCATGTGCCATATGAGGCTCGCTAGCCCTTTTGGGCTCTTGCGAGCCGCGTGTACGGATTCCCGTCAAACGGTCTCTGGCTCGCTTTTTCACTTAACCATTTGCGACACCTAGATCGCGCGGGGTGTCTTGATTTTACCCGCAAATGCGGCCGCGGCGCTTGGCGCACGGGCCGCCTGCGCGCAACACAGAAAGCTTTTCATTGAATTCCTTCGATGGCTTCGGCCTTAACGACGCGATTGCGCGTGCAATTGCGGAAGAGAACTACGCCACCCCGACCCCGATTCAAGTGCAGACCATCCCGACCGTCATGTCGCGCCGCGACGTGATCGGGATCGCCCAAACCGGCACCGGCAAGACCGCCGCCTTCGCACTGCCGATCCTGCACCTGCTCGCGGCTGCTCCCCAACCCCTGGAGCGCAAAGGCTGCCGCGTGCTGGTGCTCAGCCCGACACGCGAATTGTCCAGCCAAACCCTCGCCAGCTTCCGCGCTTATGGCCGCCACCTGCGCATCCACACTGCGCTCGCGATCGGCGGCGTGCCGATAGGCGGGCAGGTGCGCGCATTGAGTGGCGGCGTGGATGTTCTGGTCGCGACCCCTGGTCGGCTTCTCGATCTCGTCAAGAGCAACGCACTCCGCCTCGGCGGCGTCGAATTTCTCGTGCTTGACGAAGCCGACCGCATGCTCGACATGGGCTTCATCCATGATGTCCGCAAGATCGTCGCCAGGCTTCCGGCCAAGCGGCAGACGCTGCTGTTCTCGGCGACAATGCCCGGCGCGATCGCTGAATTGGCCAAGCAGCTGTTGCACGATCCGATCAGGGTTGCCGTGACGCCGGCCGCCTCGACGGTTGACCGAATTGAGCAGCGGATCGTCCACGTCGATCGCGCCGCCAAGCCCGCTATGCTCGTCGATGTTTTGCGGCGCGAAGCGGTCGATCGCGCTCTCATCTTCACCCGGACCAAACATGGCGCCGACAAGGTCGTCCGCGGATTGATCAAGGCCGGCTTAACGGCCGAGGCTATCCACGGCAACAAGTCGCAGGGTCAGCGCGAGCGCGTGCTCGCCGCGTTTCGCCGGGGCGACGTGAAAACCCTTGTCGCCACCGATATTGCCGCACGCGGTATCGACGTGGACGGCATCAGTCACGTGGTGAACTTCGATCTGCCGCACGTCGCCGAAACCTACGTGCACCGCATCGGCCGCACGGCGCGCGCCGGCGCCGACGGCATCGCGATTTCGCTGTGCGGTCCCGAGGAGGCGCCGCTGCTGCGCGCCATCGAGAAGCTCATCGGAAAGTCGATACCGGCATCGGGCGCGCAACCGCGAAGCAGCCGCAACGCCGCGCCCAACCACGGCCGTGGCGACGCGCCGAATCCCGGCCGTAGCAAAGGCCGGCATGCCAATCACTCGCGCTCAAATCAACGCCGGCGTCACGACAACAACCCAGCACCAGTAAGCACTTCGCAGGAGCCAAAAAGCGGATCCACAGAGAGCATCGGCACCATTGCGTTTCTGCGCCGCGACCCCCGATCATGGCGCAAAGGCGGCCGCCCAGCCGCCGAGCAAGCTTTCAAAAGGATCACGCCATGACCAAGGAAGAACTCCTGCAATTTGACGGTCTGGTGATCGAGATTTTGCCCGACGCCCGATACCGCGTTCAGCTCGATAGCGGTCATGAAGTCGTCGCCTATACGGCCGGTCGAATGAAGAAGAACAGGATCAAAACCCTTGCCGGTGACAGAGTGACGATCGAAATGTCGCCTTATGATCTCGACAAGGGACGCCTGATTTTTCGGCACAAGGACGAACGTGCCGGATCGAGCCCCCGGCCGGCGCAGCGCAACCAGTTCCGCCGGCGATGATGCGCCATGGCGAACGCGGCGGCCGATAACGACAATAATGTAGCGCTGGAGCGAGGCACCGAAATGCGAATATTCATTTTCAAATCCGAATTGAGGCCGGACCTGCGCGCATTTGGCGGCGATTTGGTCGGCAGCCAGTTGCCGAAGCAGTTTAGTCCCTGGCACGCGGTCGGCGCCATTGCGCCGGGTCAGGCTCCTCCACATGGGCTGTCTCGCGACGTGATCGAACCCGCCATCAAGACTCAAGGCTTTCAGCTCTGGCGCATCAGCAAAAAAGAAGAGGTGTAAGCCCAAAGCTGCCTAACCGTATTCAAAGGACATGCAAAACGTGGCGCAAGGAGGCTTTGCAATGACGAGCCTAACGCACAAGTTCAAGGTCGGACAGACCGTCGAGCTGATCCCGTCGATATCGCGATCGGCGGCGAGCGGACACTATCAAATCGTCGGCTTAAGGCCGACCGATGGTGAAAGCATCCAATATTGCATCAAGAGCCGGAGCGAAGCTCACGAGCGCGTCGTTGCGGAGAATGACCTTACGCCTTCGCCGCCCCAGGTTTTCAACGACTGAAGATACGTGACGAAAATTGCCGTTGCTGCGGACAGCATGACGAACCTGAACGACCGTCGAAAGGACGACAATGATGTTCAAGATTCTCGAGTTCAAAGGTGTCGGTGCGGTCCAGGCGACGGAAGTCGGTCACAGGTACGCCACGCGTGAGGAGGCCATGGCCGCGGTCAAGAGCCACCTGAAGAAATTCAGGGCATCCGGCCGTAATCCCGAAGGCGATTATTGGTGGGCACGGGATGCGGACGGCCTGCGAAAATGCTGGATTTCCACCATCAACTAAAGGCCGGCCACGATGTTAAATTTCCCGAACCCAAGCCGCATTTTTGATACCACCCGACGCTCGGTGCGGTTCTGGGGCCATGACAGCGCGATGGAATGGTCGTTCTTCGTAACCGAGCAGGCGCTCAGGCGGCTGGAGCCGACTGCGGCGCGTGACGAAGAAAATCTGCTTCGCGTTTTCGATACAAACCGGGCAAAAATCCACGCTGCGGCCAAGTCCGCCTATGAGCGTGAGCGAAGAGGGTTTTATGAACTGGGGGCGACGGATTTTTGACGGTCCGCCGCGCTTTGGGCAAAGGCTCGATCGCTACCCCTCGTCTGAAAGGCGCTTGAAGTCGGCCAGCACCGCGGCAATCAGCTTTTGGCGGCGCGGATCCTCCGCAGTGATTGTCGCCGAAAACAGCCTGAGCAGGTAGCGCGCTTTCTCAGCAGCTTCCGGCCAATTACTCGCCGGTGCCGCCAGCAAGTGAATTTCCAACTCCTCTTGCCGAGCACGCAATGTTTTCTCGTTCGCCTCCACATCCGCCAATAGGCGGCGAACGTTGGTCGCTTTCTGTGAAGCCATCCCGCGATGCTGATCGAGGTCGATGGTCTTGTCGGTCATGATGGCCGATCGCGACGGTTAAGGGGATATTCGGCGCTTTGGTACAAACGGCGGATATCGTCACTGCCGTATCTCTGCTCGTCGACTTCAAGAAATGCGCCGGCAAGAAATTCGGGCGGCAGGTCTTCAATGGCGAAACGGATGGCCTGTGAGGCTTGCGCAAATCGCTTGTATCCGAAGGACTGACGGCCCAATGACCGCCGTCGCGCTGGAAACAACTCCGCGGCCGCGCCATAATCGAATTGAACCATCGCC
>DATNNI010000468.1:0-6451 GCA_035601915.1 Xanthobacteraceae bacterium | reverse complement strand
TGGGTAGCGAATGCCAAATCCAAAGCTCCCCTAGCGCTAAAGCGTGGCGCGCGCCGTTGCAGGGGTTTGTCTTTTGACGTTGTCGCACGATTTTGCTCCGCAATTCGCCCTTCCGCGCGCCGAACAGGCGCTGCCGACGCGCGCGCTTGGCAAGCTGTCACGGTTTCTGGCGCGAAGGATCGTCAGCAAAAAATTGCCGATGGCCAATGCGCGGCCACTGGTCAGTTTCAGCTTCGATGATGCGCCGGAATCGGCCTGCACGACCGGCGCCGCGCTGCTCGAAGAGCACCGGGCGCGCGGCACTTATTACATTTCCGGTGGCGGCTGCGGCGCCGTCGGCTATTGCGGCCGCCTGGCGAGCACGGAAGTTTTGCAATCGCTGGCCGCGAAAGGCCACGAGATCGGTTGCCACACCTATTCGCATGTCGCTGTCGCCCGCGTCGGACGGCAAAAGCTCGCCGCCGAACTCGCACACAACGGCGCGTTCCTGCAGGGTATTCAATATGCCCGCGCGCCTTACAATTTCGCCTATCCTTACGGCGAATTTTCTTTTGGCACGAAGCTTTATCTGCAAGGCAAGTTCGACTCCTGCCGGTCGCTGCGGCCCGGAGTGAATGCCGGCAGCGTCGATCTCGGCGCGCTCAAATCCTGCGAGTTGCAGAATGCCTCGACCGGCCGGCGCGCCGTTACCGAGATCATTGCCGAAGCGGTGCGTTCCAACGGCTGGCTCATTTTCGCTTGCCACGACGTCGCCGCCGAACCAAGCCGTTTCGGTGTCACGCCGGATCTTTTCGCCTTTGCGCTCAAGACGGCGCGCGAGGCCGGCTGTCATTTGGCAAGCGTGCGCGACGCGCTTGTCATCCTGCGCGGCCACGTCGTTTATCCCGAAAGGGATGAATACTTTTCAACGTAGGCAGAGGGTGCCGGCACTTCGCGTCGGAAGGCGATCATCCATTCGCTTTTGACGCCAAATGCACTGAAGCAACTACTAATCTGTCGATCTTTAAATATTTGGATAAAACGAGCTTAGCTTGCTGCCGGGTACCAGAGCCGCGGGCTAAGTTTTCGAGGGATGATTCCACATGATGCGTTTCTTTTTTGATTACGCAACCAAAGGTCAGTTACTGCACGATTATAGAGGTGATGAATTCCGCGATGTCGATGCCGCCGTAGAACACGCGGCAGTGATCGCCGAAAATTTGCAGTTCACTTTGAACGGCGAATGGGTGGGTTGGTGGATCGAGGTACGCAACGCCGAGGGTTTGAAGCTGTCGACTGTGCCGATCCCCGCACATACGGTGTAGTGTGAGCCAAAGTTGCCAGGCCGGCCCAAGCTGAGGGCCGGTCTTTATTTTTGGGCTTCGAACGCCGTCGAAGCGTCACCTCTAGCGGCAGCCATCGCACCCGGCCCCGGGATCGCCGCCGGCGGGCAAATGCCAGCAATGATCATGCCCAAGACTTCGTCCTGGGTCACGTTCGCCACGCGCGCGGTGCCGACAATGCGGCCATTCTTCATCACGCAAATCCGGTCGGCGAGATCGAACACGTCGTGGATGTCGTGGCTAATCAGAAATATGCCGATGCCGGCGGCTTTGAGCTGCCGCACCAGGTCACCCACCTGGGCGGTCTCTTGCGGTCCGAGCGCGGCGGTCGGCTCGTCCATGACCAGAATTTGCGCGTTGAACAAAATAGCGCGCGCAATCGCGACCGACTGGCGCTGGCCGCCGGAGAGCGCGTTTACCGGATCCTTGAATCGCGCAAAGTGCGGATTGAGGCGGCTCATGACGTTGCGCGCCTCGGACTCCATGGCGATGTCGTCCAGCGTTCCCCATCGGGTGCGCAATTCGCGGCCGAGAAACAAATTGGCCGCGGTGTCGATGTTGTCGGCGAGCGCCAGCGTCTGGTAGATCGTCTCGATGCCGTAATGTTTGGCGTCGCGCGGATTGGCGATTGCCGCTTCGGCGCCGCGAATGCGAATGCTTCCGGAATCCCGCGTATAGGCACCTGAGAGAATTTTGATCAGGGTCGATTTGCCGGCGCCGTTATGGCCGACCAGCGCCACGACTTCGCCGGCGTAGAGATCGATCGAGGCGCGGTCGACGGCGCGAACGCCGCCAAACGACAGAGACACGTCGCGCATTTCGACCAGAGCCACGGCGCCGGCGGTCATCGCCATCAAATCCTCCGCGTGCGCCGCCGGTACAACGTGTCGATCAGCACCGCGAGCACCAGGACGATGCCGACGACGATGTTCTGCAACGGCGTGTCGACGCCGACGAGCACCATTCCCGACTGCAGCGACTGCATGAGGACGGCGCCGAGCATGGCGCCCGCGACGGTGCCGACGCCGCCGGCCAGCGATGCGCCGCCGATAACGGCGGCGGCGATCACCAGCAATTCGGTGAGCGTGCCTTCTGAATTGGTGGCGGCGTTGAGCCGCGCAATCGAGACCGCGCCGCCGATGCCGGCCAACAAGCCCATCAGCATGAAGAGCTTCATGATCGTCCAGCGCGCGTCGACGCCGGCAAGCTCGACCGCTTCGCGGTTGCCGCCGATCGCGTAAATGTAACGGCCGAAACGCGTGCGCGTGGCGAGGAAGGTCACGGCGATACCGACGCCTACGGCGATGAGCACCGGAACGGCTATGCCATGCGCGATAAACAGCCCGCCTGCGGGCAGCGCGATGTGATTTGCTTCCGCGTAACGGCGGACGCTGCCGATCGGCCAGGGATAGGCGTCGGCAACCGCCACCGCGCCGAGGATGAGCAAACAAGCGACGCCGCCGAGGAAGATTTCCGCCGCCATCGGCCGCAGCGGAAAGTGGAATTTCTGGCGCCGGGCGCGGGCATGGGCTTGCGCCAGCACCAGCGCCACGCAGGCGAGAACGCCCACGGCCCAGCTCCAGCCGGCGCCGATTGAGCCTTCAGTTCCACCGCCCATCAGCCGGAAACGGGAGTCGAGCGGCGCGACCGTCTGGCCGCTCGTGACCCACCACGCCGCGCCGCGCCACACCAAAAGCCCGCCCAGCGTGACAATGAAGGAGGGCAGGCCGAGATACGCGATTAAAGATCCCTGGAGCGCGCCGATAACGACGCCGAGTGCGAGCCCGGCGGCAAGTGCAATCACCCAGGTCGCCGGATGCTCGAAGCCGAGAAGCTTCGGCAGCAAATCGGCCTGGATCACGCCCATGATCATTCCGAGAAAGCCCAGCATCGAGCCGATCGACAGATCGATATTGCGGGTGATGATGACGAGCGCCATGCCGGTCGCCATGATCGCGACCGGCGCCGCTTGCACCGACAAATTCCACAAGTTGCGCGGCGTGAGAAAAAGACCGCCGGAAAGAAGATGAAAGGCGATCCAGATCGCCAGCAGAGCGCCGACCATGCCCAGAAGCCGCGTGTCGAGTTCGGTAGCGCGAAAGAACGCGCCCGAAACACTCGATCGGCCGGCTTTCATTTCAAGATCAGTGCGGAGGCTGGGTAATCAACCGCAAACCTTGTTCGTGCCAGGCTTCACGCCCTGGCAGACTTCGTCTTTCTTGATCCACCCGGCTTCGATAACGACGTCGAGGTTGTCCCTGGTGATCGGGATCGGAGTGAGGAACAGCGAGTTCATTTCCACTTTCTTCGGGCCGCCGGAGAATTTCACCGCGCCGGGCACTTCGCCCATCTTGGCGCCGCCGGCGAGCAGGATTGCAATCTGCGCCGCCTTCTTGCCGAGCTCGCGCGCGTCTTTCCACACCGAAACGGTCTGCGAGCCGAGCGCAATGCGGTTGAGCGCGGCGTGATCGCCGTCTTGGCCCGACACCGGCACGCTTCCGGCCAAGCCCTGCGCCGCCAGCGCCGCGATGGCGCCGCCCGCGGTGCCGTCGTTGGAAGCGACCACGGCGTCGACCTTGTTGTTCGTCTTGGTCAGGATTTGCTCCATGTTCTTTTGCGCGTTGGCGGGGAGCCAGCCGTCGGTATAGGCCTCGCCGGCATTCTTGATCTTGCCCGCGGCCAGCGCGTCCTTGAGAACTTCCATTTGGCCGGAAAACAAAAAGTCCGCATTCGGATCGGCGGATGAGCCTTTGATGAAGGCGTAGTTGCCGGAAGGCTTGGCGGCAAAAACGGCGCGCGCTTGCATGCGCCCGACTTCCTTGTTGTCGAAGGTGATGTAGAACGCGTTCGGATTTTCGATCAGCCGGTCGTAGCCGACGACTGGAATGCCTTCGTCAACCGCCTTCTGGACGGCCGGTGCGATGGCGGACGAATCCTGCGCCAGCACGATCAGCGCGTTGGCGCCCTGGGCAATGAGGCTTTCGATGTCCGCTAATTGCTTTTGCGCCGAAGACTGCGCATCGGCGGAAATGTATTTGCCGCCGGCGGCTGAAATCGCCGCCTTGATCGCGGCTTCGTCGGTCTTCCAGCGTTCTTCCTGAAAGTTCGACCACGACACGCCGACGATTTTGCCCTGTGCTACGGCGTGGCCGACGAAGGCCAACGACACTATGGCGGCTGCCAGCACGTTGGCGGCAAAATTCCTCATAACGTCCTCCCTGTGCCGGAAACGGTCTTTGCGATCCGTATCCCGGTCCGTGGCCTAAAGCCTGGAGGAAACGTAGCGTAATCCGGTGAGACAGTCTCTCTCGGGATAACGGTTTTATTGATGCCGGACGCTCGAATTTTCCCCGCGCCGGGGAAACCCAACTAGGCCGCCGTCGTCGTCCGGCCGCCCTTGGTGCCGATCCTCTTGTCGAGGTAAGCGCCGATCGACGTCATCAGCGTATCGATCTTGCCGTCGAAGAAGTGGTTGGCGCCGGGGACGACCTTCTGTTCGATCACGATACCCTTCTGCGTCTTGAGCTTCTCGACCAGCGTGGTGACGTCGCGATGCGGCACGACCGCATCCTTGTCGCCGTGAATGATCAAGCCTGACGACGGGCAGGGCGCGAGAAATGAAAAGTCGTACAGATTGGCCGGCGGCGCGATGGAAATAAAACCTTCAATCTCCGGCCGGCGCATCAAGAGCTGCATGCCGATCCAGGAACCGAAAGAAAAGCCTGCGATCCAGCAGCTGCGCGCCTCGGGATTGACCGACTGCGCCCAATCGAGCGCGGCGGCTGCGTCCGACAGTTCGCCAATGCCGTGATCGAAGCCGCCCTGGCTCCTGCCGACGCCGCGAAAGTTAAAGCGCAGCGCGGAAAAATTGCGGTGCACGAACGCGTAGTAAAGTTGATAAACGATCTGATGATTCATTGTGCCGCCGAACTGCGGATGTGGATGCAGCACAATGCCGATCGGGGCGTTCTTTTGCCGCGCAGGATGATAGCGGCCTTCAATGCGGCCGCCCGGCCCGGTGAAAATGACTTCCGGCATGGATTGAACCTCAATTTATTGAGCGGCGCGTGCGAATCCCGCGCCTTGTGAAGGCGCCGGCGACCGAACGTAAGCCTTTAGAACCATTTCAGTTTTTCGATGTGCAGATGGGGACGCGCCCGGCAAAAACAAAGGGGTCGCGCCTTCTACCACAAGGCCGGGTGCGAAAAGCAAGCCTTACGTGATTGCGTCGGACAGGCGTCCTCCGCGGACGGCAGCGCCGATACCGACCGTGTTGGCAGCACGACGCTCAGCGTTTGACCGCGTTGGGCAGCGCCCGTAACTGTCCATAACCACTTCGATTTTGCAACGCGCGATGGTATGCTGCCGGCGTGTCCGGGGTGGCGGCCTCCGACGAAAACCTGGAAAAAGCAAGCATAACAACATGGCCGAGCGAACGTATCTCGATTGGAACGCGACCGCGCCGTTGCGCGAAGAGGCGCGCCGCGCCTTCGCCGATGCGCTGGGCGCAATCGGCAATCCGTCGTCAGTACACGCCGAAGGACGCGCTGCGCGACGTCTCATCGAGCAAGCGCGCGCGCAAGTGGCGGAACTCGTCGGCGCCGAGCCGGCCAATGTGATCTTCACTTCCGGCGGCACCGAAGCGAACACGTTGGCGCTCACGCCGCTCATCGAAACCGCCACGGAGAAAACGCCGCGAGGCGCGTTGCTGATCTCGTCCGTTGAACACCCTTCCGTTCGCGCGGGCGGACGCTTTGCGGTTGATGCGATCATCGAGCTGCCGGTCGACCGCGACGGCCGACTGAACCTTGCAGCGCTAGGGCAAGCGTTGGCGGGCGTCAGCCGCCCGCTCGTCTCGGTCATGCTTGCGAACAACGAAACCGGCGTTATCCAGCCCATCGCCGAAGCGGCGGCGGTGGTCCACGCGGCCGGCGGCTTGTTGCATGTCGATGCGGTGCAAGCGGCGGGGCGCATTGCCTGCGACATCAGCGCGCTCGGGGCCGATCTCATCGCGGTTTCGGCGCATAAGATCGGCGGTCCGAAGGGCGTCGGCGCGCTTATTCGCAGGCATGACGGTATCCATTTCCCCGATCCGCTCATTCGCGGCGGTGGGCAGGAGCGCGGGGTGC
>DATNNI010000467.1:0-4534 GCA_035601915.1 Xanthobacteraceae bacterium | reverse complement strand
CCCGATCGGCGGCCGCCGGTACGTCCGGTCAAGGGCCAAATGCTGTCGCTGCGCATGGACGCCGCCGCGCCGCTTCTCAATTACGTGCTCTGGGCGCCGGGAGCTTATCTGGTGCCGCGCCGGGACGGGCGGCTTATTGTCGGCGGCACCGTCGAGGAAAAAGCCTTTGACGACACAATAACGGCCGGCGGCATGCTGACGCTGTTGGAAGCGGCGTGGCGCGCAGTGCCGGCGATCGAGGAATTGCCGATAGAGGAAACCTGGGTCGGGCATCGTCCCGGCAGCCGCGATGATGCGCCAATCCTCGGCCGCGGGCCGCTGCAAGGCTTGGTCTACGCGACCGGGCATTATCGCAACGGCATCTTGCTGGCGCCGGTGACAGCGGACACGATCGCGCGGCTTGTGCTCGATGATATTGTTGAGCCGGCGATCGCGCCATTCGGTCTCGAGCGTTTCCTGCCGGCGCGGGCGGCGGAATGATGGCGCAGTGTTGGAGAAGCCGATGACTGGGGCGGTTATTCGCATCAACGGCGAGAGCGAACCGCTTGTGGCGGCGACGCTAGCGGCGCTGCTCGATGAAAAGGCCGTCGATACTTCGCAACGCGGCATCGCGGTTGCGATCAACGGCGCGGTTGTGCCGCGCGCGGCTTGGCCGTCCACGGAATTGCGAGCGGGCGATAGCATCGAAATCGTGCGCGCCCGCCAAGGAGGATAGAGCATGGTCCGGAAAAGTGGCGTCCGGTTTTCCGAAAAGATCATGCTCGAATAACGGAGAATGTAATGTCCGATCCGCTGATCATCGCCGGCCAGCAATTTTCGTCGCGCTTGTTTCTTGGCAGCGCCGGCTATCCCAATCGCAAGATCATGCTCGACGCCATTGCCGCAAGCGGATCGCAAATGGTCACCGCTTCGATCCGCCGCATCAGCCTCGCCGGCGACGACGAGAGTCTCATCGATTTGCTGGCGGGACGCGTGCGCTTTCTGCCTAACACGGCGGGATGCCAAACCGCCAAGGACGCCGTGCTCACCGCCGAACTGGCCCGCGAAGCGCTCGACACCAATTGGATCAAGCTCGAAGTCATCGGCGACCGCGAGCTTCTTTACCCGGACGTGGAGGAGCTTATTCGCGCCACTGAAACGCTGGTGGCGAAAGGCTTTGTGGTTTTGCCCTATTGCACCGAAGACCCGGTGACCTGCCGCAAGCTTGCGGACGCCGGCGCCGCGGCCGTCATGCCGCTTGGCTCGCCGATCGGTTCGGGACTGGGGATTTCCAACCCGCATCTGATCGAGCTGATCTGCACGCGCTCGCCGGTGCCGGTGGTGCTCGATGCCGGTATCGGGACGGCCTCGGACGCGACGCTGGCCATGGAGCTCGGCTGTGCCGCGGTGTTGATCAACACAGCCGTATCGAAAGCGCGCGATCCGGTGCTGATGGCAAAGAGCATGCGGGCGGCGGTCGAAGGCGGCCGCATGTCGCGCCTGGCCGGCCGTATCCCGAAGCGCGCCCATGCCGAGCCATCGAGCCCGCAATTGGGGCTGGTGGGGACGTAAGGAGTCGGCGCTACTCGGCGGCTTGCGCCACCGAAAGCATCTCGCGCACCAGCGGCATGACTTTCGCGCCGTAAAGTTCGATCGAGCGCATCATCTCGCGGTGCGGAAGCGTGCCGGCGCTGTATTTGAGATCGAAGCGCACGATTCCCAGCGCCTTGGCCGTTGCGGCGATTTTGCGCGCGACGGTTTCCGGCGTGCCGACATAGAGCGAGCCGCGTTCGACTTCTTGCTCGAATTGCGCGTGCGAGATCGGCGGCCAGCCTCGTTCGCCGCCGATTTTGTCGTGCATGGCCTTGTAGCCGCGAAAATACTCTGTGCGCGCCTGCGCGTCGGTCTCGGCCACATGCCCGGGCGAATGCACGGCAATCTCTTTCACCGGCCTTCCCGATTGGGCGAAGGCGCGATGATAAAGATCGACATAGGGCCGAAACCGTTTGGGGTCGCCGCCGATAATGGCGAGCGCCAAAGGAAAATCGTAATGCGCGGCGCGCACCACCGATTCCGGACTGCCGCCGACGCCGATCCATGTCTTGAGCGCGCCCGTTTCGATCGGCGGGTAAACGTGCTGGTCCTTCAGCGGCGGCCGCAACCGGCCCTCCCAGGTCACCGGGTTACTTTTCACCAGCGCCGCGAACAGATCGACCTTCTCTTCGAACAACACTTCGTATTGCGACAAGTCGTAGCCGAATAGCGGGAAGGACTCGGTGAACGAGCCGCGGCCGAGCGTGATCTCGGCGCGCCCGCTGGAGATGGCGTTGATGGTGGAAAAGCGTTCGAACACCCGGATCGGGTCGTCGGTGGAAAGCACCGTCACCGCCGAACCGAGATGGATCTGCTTGGTGCGCGCGGCGATTGCCGCGAGCACGACTTCGGGAGCCGATACCGCGAAATCCGGCCGGTGATGCTCGCCGACGCCAAACGCATTGACGCCGAGTTGGTCGGCGAGGACCGCTTCCTCGATCAGGTCGCGGATAACCTGCGCATGGGTTTGCGGCCGGCCGTCACCGCCAACGGTGACGTCGCCGAATGTGTCCAGCCCAAATTGAAATTGCTCTGCCATAACAGTCTAAGAAAGCCCGATCCGGCGCCTGAGAGGATTGTTTTGTCAGGGATTGCGCCCGAAGCACAACAAGTAGGGTGAAGAGGGCGCTGCCGCAACGGCCCGGCCGGGGAGCCCGAAATTCGGCCAATAAGTCGCAAGAAAGCGCGCAGACGAAGCACCTTACCCGGCGCCGGTAAGCGTCTCGTCAGGTTCTTCTTGAGTCGCACGGAAAGCGCGGTCAAATTGGCAGTAGAGGTCGCCCCATTCACAGGGAACGCCTCCGCACCCAAAACGTGCGGCAATTCGGAGGAGTGTGCACCATGTTCAGAACAGGCGTTGCAGCGGCGATTGCGTTAGGGCTGGCGACCGGCTCGGCTTTCGCCCAGGAAAAGACCGTCAAAATCGGTTTCATCAGCACCTTCAGCGGGCCGACGGCCGTCATCGGCAACGACATGCGCAACGCCTTCGAGCTAGCGCTTGACCATCTTGGCCGCAAGCTCGGCGGCCTTCCGGTCGAAATCATTTACGAGGACGACCAGCAAAAGCCGGATGTCGGCGTGCAAAAGGCCCAGAAGTTGATCGAGTCCGACCACGTCGATTTCATCGCCGGCTTCATCTGGTCCAACGTGCTTCTGGCGGCGCTTAAGCCGATCGTCGATTCAAAGACTATCCTGGTGATCAACAACGCCGGTCCGTCGCAAATCGCCGGCGAGCTTTGCTCGCCTTACGTGTTCTCGACATCGTGGTCGAACGATCAAACGGCGCGCGCCATGGGCCGCTACATGAACCAGAAGGGCATCAAAAGCGTCTTTCTGATCGGGCCGAATTATGCATCGGGCCGCGATCAGCTTGGCGGCATGCGCGACCTATTCGAAGGCCAGGTGCTGGGTCAGGAAATGACCCGGTGGCCGGACCAGCTCGACTTCTCGGCGGAGCTCTCCAAGGCGCGCGCGTCCGGCACCCAGTCGATCTTTGTGTTTTATCCGGGCGCTTCCGGCGTTCAATTCATCACGCAATATACGCAAGCCGGTCTGAAAGGGCAGATTCCCCTCTATCAGGTGTTCACGGTCGATGAATTGTCGATCCCGCGCCTTAAGGAGCTATCGCTCGGCATTCTGGGGGCCCAGGAATGGGTCAACGATCTTCCCAACGAGGCCAACAAGAAATTCGTCGCCGATTACATCACCAAGTACAAGACGCGGCCGTCGTATTACGGCGCGCAGGCCTACGATGGCGTCAGCCTGATCAACAGCGCGGTCGCCGCGGTCAACGGCGACCTCTCGAAAAAGGACGACATGCGCCGCGCCATGGAGAAGGCCGACTTCAAGTCGGTCCGCGGCAACTTCAAGTTCGGCAACAACCACGTCCCGATCCAGAACTTCTATTTGCAGGAGACGGTGAAGCAGGGCGACGACTACGTGCTGAAGACTGTGTCGACCATTGTCGAAAACGATCAGGATCGTTTCCACGACAAATGTCCGATGAAGCTCGGAGAATAATCTTTGCGCCGAGCTGAGGAGACAAAGTCGCTCTCGGCCGCTCCCTGCAAGAGCGGCCGGACGCATTAACGCGGCATGCTGTATTTCATCGAGCAATGCCTCAACGGCGTTCAGCTCGGAATGCTGCTGTTCTTGCTGGCGGCCGGACTAACGCTCGTGTTCGGCATTATGGACCTCGTTAATCTGGCCCACGGCTCGCTCTACATGCTGGGCGCCTATCTCGGCGCCTCCGTCTACACCAGCTCCGGCTCGTTCCTGCTCGCGGGCGTCGCCGCGGTCGCCGGAACGCTCCTGATCGGCGTCGTGCTCGAACGCACGGCGCTCGCGGCGTTTTATGCACGCGATCATCTCTATCAGGTGCTGGCGACGGTCGGCCTCATTCTGTTCTTTAACGAGACCGTACGCATCATCTGGGGATCGACGCCGGTCTATATGCGGCCGC
>DATNNI010000466.1:0-5437 GCA_035601915.1 Xanthobacteraceae bacterium | reverse complement strand
GCGCGGCCTCGGCGCCGCTGACCTCGCGATGCACATCGTCTTACCCGAGCTTGACGGCCGCGTGCTCGCCGGCGTCATCGCCTTTAAAGACCCGCTGCCGGTGCAGAACGAGCTTTGCTTCACCGCGCTGGCAAGCCGTCCTGAAAGCGATCGAGTGGCGGTGGTCGCCGAGCGCATCGCCGCGCTGGTGCGCGTGCGCGCCAAGCCGCGCGGCGAGCGGCAAGTCGCCGTGCTCATGCCCGACTATGCCGGCGCGCCGGGGCGTAGGGGCTATGCGGTCGGCCTCGACGTGCCGGGAAGCGTGGTCGCTCTGCTCGACGATCTTGTGGCCGCCGGCTACGCCGTCAGCGAGGCACCGGTGACACCACGCGAACTGCTCGCTTTGCTGTCGGAAGGTGCCGCGGATGCGACGCTCACATTACCGGAGTATGAGAAGTTGATGGCGCGCTTGCCTTCGGCGGCAGTCGCGCGACTGTATGACGCCTGGGGCAAGCCGGAGACCGATCCGGATGTCCGCGACGGCGCATTTTTCTTCCGCGCACGAAAATTCGGCAACGTTTGGGTCGCGCTGCCGCCCGATCGCGGCCGCTCCGACGAGCGGCGCGCCGACTACCACGATCCGGATTTGCCGCCGCGCCACGCGCTGGTCGCCTTCGGGTTATGGGTTCAGCACGTGGCGAAAGCCGATGCGCTCGTCCACATGGGCGCGCACGGAACATTGGAATGGCTGCCGGGAAAGGCGGTCGCGCTCAGCGCGGAATGTTTTCCGGAGATCGTCGCAGGCACGCTGCCAGTGATCTATCCGTTCATTGTCAGCAATCCCGGCGAGGCGGCGCAGGCCAAGCGCCGCATTGCCGGCGTCACCATCGGCCACCTGCCGCCGCCGCTGGTGACAGCGGGACTTTCCGGCGATGCGCGCGAGCTTGAACGCCTGGTCGACGAATACGCCCAAGCCGACGGCCTCGACCGGCGGCGGCGCGAGCGTCTCACGAAACTGATTATCGAGGAAGCGCAACGGACCGGATTGGCGCGCGAAGCCGGCGCTGACCCCGCGGCAGCACCCAACGACGCGTTGCGCCGCATCGACGCCTGGCTATGCGACTTGAAAGACCTCTCCATCAAAGACGGCCTGCATATTTACGGCCGCGTGCCGGCTGCGACGGACGATGTGCAACGGCTCGTCAGCGCCGAGGCCGAACGCGCCGCTTTGCTCGCCGCCCTCGACGGACGCCGCGTCGCGGCAGGACCCGCAGGCTCTCCCGAGCGTGGACGGCGCGACGTGCTGCCAACCGGCCGCAATCTTTTCACCGCCGACCCGCGCACGCTGCCGACCCCAACCGCCATGGATTTCGGCCGGCTCGCCAGCGAAGAAATTATTCGTGCGCATTTGCAGGCTCACGGCGAGTCGTTGCGCAGCGCGGTCATTGATCTTTGGGGAAGCGCAACGTTGCGCACTGGCGGCGAAGAAATCGCCCAAGGCTTTGCGCTGATGGGTTGCCGCCCGATCTGGGACACCGCAAGCGGGCGCGTCACCGGCGTTGAGGTGCTGCCGCCTGCGGCCATCGGCCGGCCGCGGGTCGACGTGACATGGCGCATTTCCGGATTGTTTCGCGATCTCTTTCCGGCGCAAATCGCACTCATCGACGCCGCGATCCAGGCGGTGGCCGCGCGCGATGAGGGCGATGAGGAGAACCCGCTGGCGGCGGCGCGCCGCACGGCGCCCACGGCGCGGCTCGATCGCATTTTTGGCAACGCCCCTGGCGCCTATGGATCGGGCGTTGAGGATTTGCTCGGCCGCGATGCAAATAACGCCGGCATCGCGGCCGCGTATCTCGCCGCCGCTTCACACAGTTATGGCGGCGCCGAGGGCGCCGGCGCTGTGGCGCCCGGGGCTTTTGCACGACGGATCGCAGCGGCCGAAATTCTTATCCACCCGAGCGACGACCCGTCCCGCGATTTGCTCGAAGGCGCCGAAGATGTCGCGTTCGTCGCTGGCTTTGCAGCAGCGGCGAAAATGCTCGGCCGCGCCGCCGATCTGGTCATGCTCGATCTGACCGACCCGCAGCGGCCGCGGGCACGAACGCTATCGGCTGCGCTCACGCGGATCGTGCGCGCACGCGCCATCAACCCGCGCTTCATCGCCGGGCAAATGCGTCACGGCCCGCGCGGCGCCGCCGAATTGGCGGAAACCGTCGACCGTCTCGCCGATTTTGCCGACACTACGGATGCTGTCGCCAGCAACTTGTTCGACTTGTTGTTCGACGCTTACGTTGCCGATGCCAACGTCCGCGCGTTTTTGGTGCGCGAGAACCCGCAAGCCGCCGCGTCCATCGCCAAGCGGCTCGAGCGCGCCCGGCGGCGCGGCCATTGGCATCCGCGGCGCAACGACGTCGATGCCGGCCTTGCTGCGCTGTGCCTGGAGCCCGCGGCATGACCAGCGCCCCCGCATATTTCCCGCAGCGCCGCGGCACCTGTCCCGGTTTGTCGGTCCCGATGCCCTCCGGCGATGGATTGCTCGCGCGGCTGCATCCTACCGGTACGATTTCGCTATCGGCATTCGCCGCGCTTTGTGCGGCGGCGCAAGAATTCGGCAATGGTGTCGTCGAGATCACCGGCCGCGGCAGCATCCAGATTCGCGGCTTGACTGCGGCGTCTGCACCGCTTTTCGCCGACGCGGTAAACGCGCTCGCTATCGCCGCCGAGGATGGAATCCCAGTCCATACCAATGCGCTCGCCGGACTCGATGTCGAGGAAATTCTCGACGCCGGCTCCGTGGCTGCCGATTTACGCCGGATGTTGGCGCACACATCGCTGCCGGCGCGGCCCGCTCCCAAAATTTCCGTCGCCATAGATGGCGGCGGCGCACTCGGCCTCGACAACCTTGCCGCGGACGTGCGCCTCTGCGCCGATCTGGTGAACGGCGCTGCCGTGTTTCACGTTGGCGTCGCCGGCAATGCGGCGACCGCGACCGGTCTCGGTGTCGTCACGCCTGCTAATGGCGTAGAAGCTGCCCGGCGGCTCCTCGAAATCATTGCACGACACGGGCGTACGGCGCGGGCGCGCGATGTACTTTCCAACCAGGGCGCGGCTCAATTTCACGCTGCGATCGCTGATCTAATCATCAACAGCATGTCATTCTCGTCATGCCCGGGCTTGGCCCGGGCATCCACGTCTTCAGGCCGCGCTGCTGGTAAAGACGTGGATGGCCGGCACGAGGCCGGCCATGACGTGAAGGAGGCCATAACTGCTCATGGCCTGCGCGATGGATCAATCGCATGCGGCGTCAGCCTGGCCTTCGGTCATACGAATGCCCGGGCGCTCGAGCAGCTCACGCAAGTCGCGCGCTTAATCGGCGCACTCGGATTCCGCACAGCACCGGGACGCGTGTTGCTAGCGATCGGCATTCGGCCGGCCGACGCGGCGACTTTCACCGCCGCGGCTGAACAGCTCGGCTTCATCGTGCACCCCGACGACCCGCGGCGCTACGTGGTCGCCTGCGCCGGAGCGCCGGTCTGCGCGGCCGCGCACATTGCGGCACGCACCCTCGCTCCGGCGGTCACCGAGGCGGCCCGGCCATACCTCGATGGCCGTTTCCGCATTCACGTTTCCGGCTGCGCCAAGGGCTGCGCTCACGCCGGCGTGGCAAGCTTGACCGTAGTCGGCCAGCACGATGGCTGCGCCATCATCGCCAACGGTTCCGTGCGCGACGCTCCCGTTGCGTTCGCAAACGCAAATCAATTGCCGTCGGTGATCGCCGAGATGATGCGAGATGCCAAACGCGAGGCGGCTCATGTCTGAGCGCGCAGCCTATTTGCGCGACGGCGCCGCGATCTACCAGCGCTCGTTCGCCATCATCCGCGCCGAGGCCGACCTGACGCGCTTTTCCGCCGACGAGGCGGACGTCGCGGTGCGCATGATCCATGCCTGCGGCGTCGTTGAACTGGCGCCGCACATTGTCATGGCGCACGATCTCGTCGATGCCGCACGCCGCGCGCTCGCCGCCGGCGCGGCGATCTTCTGCGATTCCGAGATGGTGGCGCGCGGCATCACCCGCGCGCGCCTGCCGGTGCGCAACGAAGTCCTATGCACGCTGAACGACCCTCGGGTGCCGGAGCTCGCCATAAAACTCGCGACCACACGCTCGGCGGCGGCACTCGATTTGTGGATCGAGCGGCTTTCAGGCGCCGTGGTCGCTATCGGCAATGCTCCGACCGCGCTGTTTCGCTTACTTGATCTCCTCGATGCCGGCGCGCCCAAGCCCGCGGCCATTGTCGGCATCCCTGTCGGATTTGTCGGCGCCGCCGAGTCGAAAGAGGCGCTCGCCGATAATCCGCGCGGCGTTCCTTTCTTGACCGTACGCGGCCGCATGGGCGGCAGCGCCATGACCGCAGCGGCGATCAACGCTTTGGCGAGGCCGGGATTATGAGCGGTGCAAGGCTCATTGGCGTCGGCGTCGGCCCGGGCGATCCGGAGCTGATGACGCTAAAGGCCATGCGCGCGCTCGAGCAGGCCGACGTCGTCGCACACTTCGCCAAGGCCGGATGCGCGAGCCGGGCGCGCGCTATCGCATCCGCGCATCTGAACAACGGGACGACAGAGCTCGCGCTGTTTTATCCGATGACCACCGAGCTTCCCCGGTCCAGCGACGGTTATCGCAACGCGCTGCGCGCTTTTTATGATGACGCCGCGGCGCGGATCGCCGCGCATCTTGAAGATGGGCGGCGCGTTGCCGTGATTTGCGAAGGCGATCCTCTGTTCTACGGCTCGTACATGCATCTGCATGCGCGGCTTTCGCCGCGGTTCCCGGCCGAGATCGTGCCCGGGGTGACCGGCATTTCCGGCTGCTGGTCGGCGGCGGCAACGCCGATCGCGCAAGGCGACGACGTGTTCACCGTGCTTCCGGCAACACTGCCGGAAGACGAAATCGCGCGGCGGCTTGCGGACGCGGACGCCGCCGTGGTGATGAAGGTCGGACGTCATTTGCCGAAACTCCGCCGCGCGCTGGCCAAGAGCGGACGGTTGCCGCGCGCCATTTACGTCGAACGCGGCACCATGAGCGACGCGAAATTGATGCCGCTCTCCGCCAAGTCTGACGACGACGCGCCCTATTTTGCCGTGGTGCTGGTGCCGGGATGGGAGCAGCAACCGTGAGCGGGCATCTTGCGGTCATTGGCTTGGGACCGGGCGACGCGCGCCAGCTCACGCCCGAAGCGGATGCCGCGCTGAAGGACGCGGACGTGGTCTATGGCTACGCGCGTTATCTCGAGCGGATTCCGGCGCGCTCCAACCGCAACTATCATATTCCGATTTCCAACACCGCTGCGGCCACCGTGGTTTACGACAACAAAACGGCGCCCAGGCGCATGGCGGCTTGAGCCGGCCGGCATATTTTGCAAAAGCTTGCCTGCGCCCGCCGAGCTGGGCGCGGAGCAGGAAT
>DATNNI010000465.1:0-2695 GCA_035601915.1 Xanthobacteraceae bacterium | reverse complement strand
ATCGATGCCGAAGGACGGCTCGCCGGCCACCACGGGATGCAAGCGAGCACCGGCGCGTTGCCCTCATCCGCTGCTGGAGAGGGTAGTACCGCCCGTGAGGTCGCTCCGGCGCCGGGTGACGGCTTCAAGGGCCAAGCGATGCTGCCCCTGCCGGTGGCGCCGACCGACCTCGTCCGCCGCGGGAGCAGTGAAACGCCTGCCAATTTCGTTTCCAACCCGGCGGCGCTCGCGGCGGCCCGGCGTGAAACGGCGCGCAGCGAAAAATTCGATCGCGCCAAATATGAAACGGTGCGCAGTCTTGAGCGGCTCAAGGCCTGGGTGGAACGGGCGCGCGATCTCGGTATGGTCGCTGTCGATGTCGTGGTGGCAAATCCCGATCCGATGCGCGCGGAGCTTTGCGGGATTTCGCTAGCGGTCGCGCCGAACGAAGCCTGCTACGTGCCGCTCTCGCATCGCCAGGGTGGCGAGGGCGGCGAAGCAGGCTTGTTCAGCGGCGATATCGCGCCCGAACAGATTCCCGAACGGGCCGCGCTCGACCTGATTGCGCCGCTGCTCGGCGATTTCGGCGTGCTCAAAATCGGCCACGATCTGAAAGTTGCCTGGCAGATGTTCGCGCTGCGCGGCATCGAGATCGCGGCCTACGACGACACCATGCTGATGTCGTATGCGCTCGACGCCGGCCGGAATAATCACGGTCTCGTTTCGCTCGCCGAGCACACCTTCAATCACGCCGCGCTCGACCTCAACGACCTGATCAAAGCGGGCAAAAGCCGCATTGCCTTCGATGCCGTCGGCATCGACCGCGCGACCGAATTCGCCGCCGAAAGAGCCGACATCTTGTTGCGCCTCTGGCAAGTCCTGCGGGCGCGGCTCGCTGCCGAGCATGTGCTGACGGTGTACGAGACGTTGGAGCGGCCGCTGGTGGCGGGGCTGGCGCGGATGGAGCGCCGCGGCATTTCCATCGAACGCAATCTGCTGTCGCGGCTTTCCGGCGAGTTCGCCCAGGAAGCGGCCGGGCTTGAAGTGGAAATCAACAAGATCGCCGGTGAGACGGTCAATCCCGGCAGTCCGAAGCAGCTGGGCGACGTCCTTTTCGGCAAGCTCGGGCTGCCCGGCGGCACCAAGACAAAAACCGGACAATGGGCGACCGGCGCGCGCGCTCTGGAAGAACTTGCCGAACAGGGCCATCCGCTGCCGCAAAAAATCCTCGACTGGCGGCAAGTGTCCAAGTTGAAGTCGACTTATACCGACGCGCTGCCCGGTTTCGTCAATCCGACGACGCATCGCGTTCACACCAACTATGCGCTCGCCGCAACGCCGACCGGCCGGCTCTCATCGTCCGATCCAAACCTGCAGAATATTCCGGTCCGCACCGAGGATGGCCGCAAGATCCGCCGCGCCTTTATTGCCGCCCCCGGCTACAAGCTTGTTTCAGCCGACTACTCGCAGATCGAATTGCGGCTTTTGGCTGAGATCGGCGGCGTCGAACCGCTGCAAAAGGCCTTTCGCGAGGGACTCGATATTCATGCCATGACGGCTTCAGAAATGTTCGGCGTGCCGGTGAAAGGTATACCGCCGGATATCCGGCGGCGCGCCAAGGCGATCAATTTCGGTATCGTCTACGGCATCTCCGCCTTCGGGCTCGCCAATCAGCTCGGCATCGCCCGCGAAGAGGCCGGCGCCTACATCAAAAAATATTTCGAGCGCTTTCCCGGCATCCGCGACTATATCGAAACCACCAAGGCGTTCGCCAAGCAGCACGGCTACGTGCTGACCTTGTTCGGGCGCAAATGCCACTACCCGGAAATTCGTGCGTCGAACGCCTCGGTGCGCGCGTTCAACGAGCGCGCCGCTATCAATGCGCGACTGCAAGGCTCAGCCGCCGACATCATCCGCCGCGCCATGATCCGCATGGACGATGCGCTCGCGCAAAACAAGCTTGCGGCGCAGATGCTGTTGCAAGTCCACGACGAGCTTGTTTTCGAAGTGCCGGAGGCGGAGGTGGAACACACGCTGCCGGTGATCAAGAGGGTGATGGAGGATGCACCGCACCCGGCGGTGGTGCTATCGCTGCCGTTGCAGGTGGAAGCCCACGCCGCCGATAATTGGGACGCCGCACATTAGTTGTTTGCTCGCCTCCTCAAGCGAAGCCGGACCGCCTCACATGCATCACATGACATAATCGCATGCGTACAGCGCTCGTTATTCTCGGAATCATTCTTCTCATCGCCGGACTGGTCTTCGTGGGCCAGGGATCGGGATATTTTCCCTATCCGGCGTCCAGCTTTATGATCAGAGAGACAAACTGGGTTTATTACGGCGGCGGCATTGCGATCGTGGGGTTGCTCTTGATCTTCCTCGGGCGGAGGTAGCGCGCACCTCATCCTTGAGCGCCTGACGATCATCTCTTCCGTGGGCAAGTGCCGCCTGCACCTCGGTCTTGTTGAAGGCCGCGCGCTGTCGAGGACAACTAACCGGCCAGCGCTGCGGCGACCTCTTCGGCCAGCGACAGCGAGGACGTGAGGCCAGGCGATTCGATGCCGAACAGACAAATGAGCCGCTGCATGCCGTGCGCGGCCTCGCCGGCAATCAAAAAATCCGCCGCCGACTGGCCCGGCCCGGTGAGCTTCGGCCGGATGCCGCAGTAGTCTGGCACCAGCGAACCATCCGGCACAGCCGGCCAATAACGGCGAAT
>DATNNI010000464.1:0-2340 GCA_035601915.1 Xanthobacteraceae bacterium | reverse complement strand
TCCAGCGCGGTGGCACCCGGCTTCAACCTGTACACATTGGGCGTGAACGAGTCGGAGACATAGGCGGTGCCGTCACTGCCGACGGCAATGTCGTTGCACAGCGATTTTGGATCGGGGAGTCCATAGCTGCCCTTCGGCGCGCCGGTGGCGAGATCGAAGGTTTTCAGCCAGGCGCCCTTGGTGTCGCCCGGACCGGGAACGCCGAAGCCGGTGATGTCGTTGGAACAGACATACAGCAGGCCGCCCTTTTCGTCGGCCAGCACACCGAGCGTCGAACGGCTGCCGTTGGCGCCGGGCTGGACGAACTGTACCGTTTTCCCGCCGGGCGAGGCTTTCACCACGCCGCCGAGATTGAAGCTGCCCGCATAAAGGGTTCCGTCCTTGGTGGATGTTACGCTTTCCGGAAAGCTTTTATCCGGAACGCTGACCGGCGCGGACTGGGCCAACGCGACGCCGCCGAGCGCGACGCCGAGCATGAGTGCCAGTCCGGTTGTGCCGAGCGCATACGCGCTACGGCTCTTGAGCAAACCTCCCTGTGCAAGCGAATTTCTGGTAACGCTGCGTTCTTGGTTCATGATTGAGATTCCTGAATCGAGATGAGATGGACGAGGCAAACGCCTCAGGGGCCGATCATCACCAGCCATCGGTTCGCTGCGGCGCCATGGCGCAGGGAAAGGGCTGCCGTCCAACGATGGCAGCCCGGACTAATCCGATAGTCTAATCCTAGGCCACGGTTTGAAAACTTGAAAGCGTGACGTTCGCCGGAGCGACGCAGGGCGGTGACGTCGGTCAATCGGATACGCCGTGCCCGGCGCGGCGCGATGCCAGACGACCGATCGCGTTCGTCGCAGATGCCGCCAAACGTGATCTGGAACCAGCAGAACGCAAAAAATCGTGCGCCGCCAAGGCGCTATATCAGCATAAACATATCGAATTTCACAAAAGCGTAAAGATGTCAGGCGCCCGCCGGTTCGCTTCCGAAGCCCCGGATGCGGTTTCGGGAAATGTCCTCCAAAGGGCGGGAGCCGGTGCTTCGACTTGATGCAGCAGCGGAAATCGCCGGCCGGCATATTGCCAGCAGGCCCAATGGACGATAGCGTTATATATCGAAAACTATAACGTTCGGAAGATTCGGTGTCTGACCTTTCCATCGTCAACCGCGATCACCATCCGGGGACCGGCGCCCTGCTGCTTCGCGGACGCAACGAGCCGCCGCCGCTGGTGATCACCGACGCCAAGGGCCGAAGGTCCAAGATCTGGGACATCGCGCCGACGCTGCATTGTTCGATCATCGGGACCTGTCTTTCGGCTGCCGAATTACGTCAGTTTTTTATCAAGCTTGGCGATGCCGAGGCCCGAACCGCGTCGGATCACACGCTGCACAGCTCCGGTGTTCGCGCCGCGGGACAACATGATCTGGTCGGGAAATTGCTGAACAAGGCGCTGGATAACCGCCATGAAGCGGCGATCAGGCGGTTTGCGAAAGCCTCGAACGCGACGCAGGTGAGAGCGCTTTGGCTGGAGGCCTTCGAACAAGGCGGCATTCCCGGCGCCTATTGGGCGGTTCTCACTCACCCCGCGACCGATCGCCCGCTTGTCGAAGAGGTTTTCGGCCAGGTGCACATGCTGTCGCACATGGTCGGCTCGTCCAACCGGATCGACATCACGCGGCTGCGCACGCTTGAACGTGAACTCGGCGAACGCGACGACAAGATTTCCCGGCAGGAGGCCCGGCTGTCGCAAAGCGCGCGGGAGCGCTCGGAGCTATTGCGCAAGGTCGAAGCCCTCGAAATGCAGGTTCGGCGGCGGGAAATTGCCGCGCGGACGGCGGCCGAATTGACGACGGGAACGCTGACCGAGTCCACGCTGCCGCAGCGGCTGGATGCGGAGAAGGCGCATTCGAGCAAGCTCGCTTCGCGTCTCGCGGAGCTGGAGGATGAGGCCAGGAAGGCGCAGAAATTTGCAGCCTCCCTGAACAGGCAGAAGGACCAGCTTCAGCGCGAAGTCACGGCGCTTGAAGCCGAACTGAGGATGGATGAAGCGGCCCGGCCCGGTCTCGATGCCGAACGCGATCTGGATGGCCTCACCATGCTCTATGTCGGCGGACGCCCTGGACTGATCGATCAGTTGAAGGCGCTCGCCGCCAGGCGAGGGGGCACGTTACTTTCGCATGACGGTGGCATCGAGGAAAACCTGGCCGCGCTGCCAGGCTTGGTGAGCCGGGCCGATGCGGTTTTCTTTCCGGTCGATTGCATCAGCCATTCCGCGGTGGGACAGATCAAGAAATACTGTCGCGACGGACACAAGCCGTTCGTTCCGCTGCGGACCGCGAGTGCTGCG
>DATNNI010000463.1:0-13082 GCA_035601915.1 Xanthobacteraceae bacterium | reverse complement strand
CCTGCGCCGCCTGAGATGTGGCAATTCTTGCCGATCTGCGCGCACGACCCGACCGTGGCCCAGGTATCGATCATGCTGCCGCTGTCGACGTAGGCGCCGAGATTGACGAAGGACGGCATCAGCACGACGCCCGGGGCGACGTAGGCGGAACGCCGCACCACGCATCCAGGCACCGCGCGAAATCCGGCGGCGCGAAAACGCTCGGCGTCCCAGCCGTCAAATTTCGAAGGGACTTTGTCCCACCATGCTGCGCGCCCCGGACCGCCGGGAAACAAACTCATGTCGTTTAAGCGAAACGAGAGCAGCACCGCCTTTTTGAGCCATTGATTGACGCGCCAGCCGCCGCCGGCGGCCTTTTCCGCGACGCGCGCCGCGCCGCGATCAAGAAGATCAAGTGCGGCTTCGACAGCCTCGCGCACGCTTCCCTGGGTCGCAGGCCCGATCTCATCGCGCCGGTCGAACGCGGCATCGATCACTTTCGCCAGCGCATCCGATCCGGTCGCGGGCGCTTTTTGGGCGACATCGGCGGCCATGAAGTCTTTATCCCCTGTTGCGGCGGTTTGTCGGAGTGCAGCCGGGCGATGTCAAGTTTGCGGCGATTGCGCCGAGAAATGAGGTCAAATCGTCGGTGACGTGATCGACGTACGGCTCGTCACGTCCGGAAAGCTCCCAGTCCTCGCGAAATACTTCGCGCGTGCCGCTGGGCACGACCAGCACCGTCGTCATGCCGCGCGCATGCGGGACTACAAGGTTGCGGGCTAAATCTTCGAAGATCGCCGCTTTGGCGGGATCGACGCGGTGACGGGCGAGAAAACGGTCGTACACCACCGCGCGCGGCTTGGGTTCAAGCTCGGCCGCGGCGATGTCGAACACGTCCTCGAAATGCTCGAAGATTTCGAGCCGACGCATCACCGTTTCGGCGTGACGGCGCGTGCCGTTGGTCAGAATAAGCTTGCGGCCGGTGAGCCGGGAAATGGCTGCGCCGAGTTCCGGATTGGGAGTGAGCAGCGAGTGATCGATCTCGTGCACCATTTCCAGAAATTCGTCGGGGTTGAGCCCGTGTTCTTCCATCAATCCGCGCAAGCTCGTGCCGTAGCGCCGATAATAGTCCTTCTGGACTCGAAACGCCTCGTCGTGGGTGACCTTCAGGAAATCGGCGATGTAGTCGCGAATGCGCTCGTCGACTTGTTGCCAGAGATTGAGGTGATGCGGATAAAGGGTGTTGTCGAGATCAAACACCCAGGTTTGGACATCGGCAAAGCCGCGAATGCGGGTGGCGGCGTTACGCTCATTCATCGGGGGCAGCTCGTGGCCATGCGTCAGGGCGACGGGACGTGATCTATCCGCGGGCGCAAGTCTTGACAATGATCGCTTTGGCGATCGCCGGTCGACCTTATTAGCTGGATTCAAGCAGCGCCGAATTGGCGGCAGCCGCTAAAGCCGGCTGCAGCGCTCTAGCTCGCCTCGCGCCAAGCAACCGCGGGCATCAAGCCTTGGAGAGCTCCGTCGTGCAGGCGCACCGGGTCGCGTTCGCCTTCCGTCGCAAGCCGCAGCACCGAGCGCGCAAGCTCGTCCGGCCGCACCGTCGTATTGCCGACGGCCTTGAGCGTCAACCATGCCTCGTCAAACGCCGTCTCAAGTATGACGAGCGTTTGCGGATCGAAGGAAGAGCTCTGGAACCCGCGCATGGTCCGGCCTCGCCACGATGTTAAGGCCCCCGATTTACCGAATGGTGAAGCATGGGCCGCCAACTTGGCCGAGTTGTGACGGTATACCTAAGTCGCGGGCTGCCATGTGCGACGGAAAAAGCCGTTATTTCCATAGTTGGAAAGCAACGAGCGCGGCGAGCATGGTGGCGCCGCCAACCGCCTGCAGCGGCGTCATAACCTCGGAAAGCGCAAGCGCACTCAAGAGCGTGGCCGTCAGCGGCTCGAGATTCATGATCAGGGCGGTGCGAAAAGCTCCGATGCGAAGCGTCGAAACGAACACGAAAAGAATGCCCGCCGTGGTCGCCAGACTCATGAAAACCAAGGCGGCCCAGCCGATATTGTTTTGCGGCGGCGTCCAGGTCTGAGTTGCCAATGAGATGCCGACGAACACGACGACTTGTGCGGCGACCGAATACCAAGTGGTCAACCGCGCGTCGGCGCCGACGAGGAAAGCACGAGTGGCAATAAGCACGCCGGTACGGCAGCAGGCCGCTCCGATCGCGTAGGCAATACCGATAAACGCCAATCCGGCCGGGTGGGCGCCGATCATGATGCCCAAGCCGAGGAACGCCACAAGCGCGCACACCACGCCTTGCCAGCGCAAACGCTCCAAACCTGTCGCGGAGGCAACGAGCCCGGTCAGCAACGGATAGACGAAATAAGTCAGCACCGCCGTTGGCACGTCGTTAAATTCGATCGCCTTGAACAGACAGAAAATAAGCGCGGCGAAAAGGATTCCGATGGCAATCGAAATCCAGCGCACGCGCGCGCTTGCGGCCGGCCTCGGTCCGAACCGCAACCACGCTGACATAAAAGCTAACCCGACGACGCTGCGAAAAGACAGCATCGTGAGCACGTCACAGCGCGACGCGATAATGATCTTGGCGAGCACGTCGGACACGCCGAGCGCGACCGCCGCGGTCAATCCTGGGGCGGAAGAAAAAAGGGGACGGGAAGCCACGCGGCGAGAACTCTAAGATGATAGATGGACGCCGGAGATACGCGGCGGCGGCGGCAAGCGCAACCCGAAAGCGGAACCGTCGCGTGATCGCCTAGTAGGCCTGCTTCCGCTCGCTGGAAGCCAGTGGCGCCGATCGAGGACGGCCGCGGAACGGCCATTTAAGCATCTGCGCCGCACGGATGAACGGGGCGATCAGCTCTCCCCTGATGGTGTGCGCGTATTCGCGATCCGGCTCGACACCAAACTCAAGCCGCTCGCGCTCGGCGCCCGGGACATACAGCGTGCCGAACATCCAGTCCCATAGCGCCAGGCAGCTGCCGAGATTCTTGTTGAAGTGGGCCGGATTGCGCGAGTGGTGAATTTGATGATGCGCCGGACTCATAAACAGATGGCCGAGCCAGCCGGTGAACGAAATCCAGAGCTGCGAATGTTGCAGATGCACATAGAGGTAGATGAAAAAAACCAGAATGACGTTGCTATCCGACAGAACGTATTGCGGCATCGGCTGGCCGAGAAGGTAATCGCCGAGGCCGTTCGCGGTCCCGATCGTAACGGCCAGAATATTCAGGAAGACGCACATATAGACGGGATGTACGCGAAAGTTCGTCAGCGGCGTGAGCACCGTCGCCGAATGATGCACCTTGTGGAATTCCCAGAGAAATGGAATGCGGTGCGACAAATAATGATTGATCCAATAGCCGAGCTCATACGCCAGAAATATCATCACGGTGATGATTGCTCGCGACACGTATCCGGGTAACGGCGCCGGCGGCAATGCACCAAACAGTGACGTCAGACCGTCGGTCACGCCGCGGCTAAGCGCGCTGTAGGAAAGGATCGCCCAGCCGAACACGATGCCGAATACGAAAAGATTGAAGTAGAAATATCCGATATCGGCGACGTTCGACCTGCTGGTCAAAATCTGCCTGGGAAACATCGCCCGAAGCAGCGGCTTAAAACGGATGCGGCGGCCCTTGCGATAGCGCCGGCCCGCCAGCACCAAAAACCCCATGGCGAACGCACAGAACAACGAAAAAATCGAGAAATGCGAACCCGGCGCGAGCAACGCCTTGTACAGCTGACTCAAAAAGTACGAGATGCCTGGCCAAAAATCCAAGCCCGCCTCCACGGCCGCAGTGATGAGACATTTCACCTAGCCGGGATTGGTAAAGGCCGCGTTGTGCCGCCACGCTCCGCGCGGTTAATGGCCGGTAAAAATCCGGACCGGCGTAACGCGGCGGCGATGCGGTTTTAGTTGTGGATGAGCGTCCCGGCGCCGAGTTCGGTGAACAGTTCGAGCAGAACGGCATGCGGCACTTTGCCGTCCAGAATGACCACACCCTCCACACCGCGCTCCAGCGCTTCAATGCAAGTTTCGACTTTCGGGATCATTCCGCCGGATATGGTGCCATCGGCGATGAGGCGCCGGGCGTCGTCGGCCGACAGTTGTTTGATGAGGTTCTTCGATTTGTCGAGCACACCCGGAACGTCGGTCAGAAGCAGCAGCCGCTTCGCCTTCAGCGCGCCGGCAATAGCGCCGGCGAAAGTGTCGGCGTTGACGTTGAAGGTGCCGCCGTTTGCCGCAGCGGCGACCGGCGCCAACACCGGAATAATTTCGCGGCCGAGAATTTGCGTCAGCACGGTGACATCGACCTTGTCCGGCTCGCCGACCAAGCCCAGATCCACGACCTTCTCGATATGGGAGTCGGGATCGACGACGGTGCGCGTAAGTTTGCGCGCGATCAGCATGTTGCCGTCTTTGCCGGACAGTCCAATCGCCTTGCCGCCGGCGGCGTTGATGTAGCCGACCATTTGCTTGTTGATCAGCCCGGACAGCACCATCTCGACAATTTCGAGCGTCTTCTCGTCGGTGATGCGCAATCCCGCTTCGTACTGCGACTCGACGCCAACCCTCTTGAGCATGGCCTCGATCTGCGGTCCGCCGCCATGCACGACAACCGGATTGATGGCGGTCTGCTCGAGCAGCACAATGTCGCGGGCGAATTCGCGCGCAAAAGGCTCATCGCCCATGGCGTGGCCGCCATATTTGATGACGATATTCGCCTCGTCGTAGCGCTGCATGTATGGCAGGGCTTCGGAGAGAACGCGGGCAATTTCGTGCTCGGAAACGCTCATGGGCGGCCCCATCGGGATTATCTCGAATTGGCAACGCGGCGCGTTGTAGCGGGCAAACGGCGGGCACGGAAGAACCGCCGCAACCTTTATCTTGAGGCCGTGGAGCTGCGCTCGCTCAGCAGGCGCGCAATGGCGGCGCGAAGTTCCGGCATGCCTTGGCCGGTGCGAGCCGAGGTGGCGATGACGCGGGGAAAAGCCGCCGGACGCTTTTGAACGGCAAGCTCGATCTTATCGCGGCATTCCGTCACGCCCGTTTCGCGCAGCTCGTCGCATTTGGTGAGCACGACCTGGTGGCTGACGGCGGCTTTGTCGAACGCGGTCAGCACGGCTTCATCGATGCGCTTTAGGCCGTGGCGTGCGTCGATCAGCAAATAGACCCGCGCCAGCGCTTGGCTTTTTCGCAAATACGCCTCGACAACTTTACCCCAAGCGGCGGCCTTGCTCTTGCCGGCGGCGGCATAGCCGTAGCCGGGTAAATCGACCAGGACGAGCGGGCTCGATCCGGCAAAGAAGATCAATTGTTGAGTGCGGCCAGGCGTGTTCGACGCACGCGCCAGCGCCTTCCTGCCGGTGAGGGCATTGATAAGGCTCGACTTGCCGACATTGGAGCGGCCGGCAAACGCGACTTCCACCTCGCCTGCGCGCGGCAAGGACTCAACGCTGCCGGCAGCTGAAACAAAGCTCCACTCACCGGCAAAGAGCCGCCGCCCGGCTTCGATTTCGGCATTGGAGAAGTCGGCTTTTGTGCTCAAGATTGTGGTGATCGCGGTGTTCATGGGCGACGCATGTCACAGCCAGCGGAAATGAAAAAGGGGACATCCGTCCCCCATTTCGCAGAAGAGTTCGTCGCGAGCGTTCCGATCAGGCGGCGGCCGGGTCAGGGCGGTCCGTTCCGACGGCGACAGGCGCATAGGCCTGATTTTTTGCGCTGCCCTGATAGCGGGCGGCGGCGGCAACCGCGGAAATGCCGATTTTTCGGTAGCACAGGTGCAATGCCACGGATTCCGCTGACGATTTCCCCGTTCTGGCTAAGTCTTTTGCCGTCTCGATTTTTTCATCTTGCATTTGAACTGATCCCATTCCCGTGTTTTGCGGCAGGCGGCCCGCCTCTAAACCGGCAGTGCGGCCGAATTGGGCGGGAAATCGTTCCGCTGGATGACAGCACCATTCCCTTGCGATTCCCTTGCAGCCGCAAAGAGGACATCGGGCGAGGTAAACCTTTGGTTAATGGGCAGAAAGGGGAATGGTAAGAACCTTGCGCTAGAGGGAAATCCACAATTGGCGGAGGGGAGTGCGACATTCCTGCAACACTCGCGGCCGACATCGGCGTCGACCCATGCGAGTGCTGGCGTCCATGCATCGATTTCGCTATTTGGAATGCGGGGTAAGGCTTTCGCTGATTCAAGGCTGGGACAGGCGAAAAAGTAGGTCACCGATGACGATGCGTGCGCTGGCATTTGTGATAGCTGCCATGGCGTTGGGCGGCTGCGTTCAGGACAACGGCACCCTCGATCCGGTGATCGATGCCAACTGGAAGCAGCGCGACAAGGACTTGATGTCCAACCTGCCGTACAATCAGTCGGCAGTGGGGGAAACGTATCGCCGGCATTTTGTTGAATATCAGCGCAAAGAAGCGCCCGGCACCATCCTTATCGATAGCGACAACAAGTTCCTCTACTACGTCCTGCCGCAGGGCAAAGCAGTCCGCTACGGGATAGCGGTCGGCGAAGAGGCGCAAGCCTGGAGCGGGCTCGCCAAGGTCGGCCGCATGGAAGAGTGGCCGGCTTGGCACCCAACACGCAGCGAGCAAGTGCGGCTCGGGCCCTTGCCCGAATACGTCACCGGCGGCCCGCATAATCCGATGGGCGCTCGCGGCATGTACCTCTATTCCGCAAACAGAGACACGCTCTACCGGATTCACGGCACCAATCAGCCCGAATATATCGGCTCTGCCGTGTCGTCAGGCTGCATCCGCATGACGAACGAGGACGTGATTGATCTCTACAACCGGGTGAAGGTCGGGACTCCGGTCATTGTTCTCGGGCCGCATCAATCGCCGTTCGGCGTCGCGCGCATGGCGAGCGGATCAACGACAGCTAACTACTGACCGGTTATCCGGCTCTAAGCTCCGAGCACGACCTGCACGACTTCGGGCGGCACGCCGAGCCGCGCCGGAATAAAGCTCGTGCCAAGCCCGCCCGACACGATCAAGTGCCGGCCGTCTTCCACCACATGTCCATAAGCGTAACGCGCGCCGTATTTTGACGGCACGAAGGCCGGCCAGATCAGCGGTAGCCGGATTTGGCCGCCGTGCGTGTGGCCGGCAAGCGTCAACGCGATGCGCTCGGGCAAGTGGGCGAAGATGTCGGGCTCGTGTGCCAGAAGCAGGAGGGGGTCGCCGGTGCGGATTTGCGAAAGCGTGCGCGGCAGATCGTCGACGCCACGAAAGCGGCCATGCCCGAGACGATAGGCACGCTGATCGCCGAGCCCGGCGAGCCAAAACCGCGCTCCTTCGGGCCCGAGCAACACCGCATCGTTTTCGAGCACCGGAATGCCGACCGCAGTGAGCGAAGTACGGATGCCGGAAGGATCGTGCCACCAATCGTGATTGCCAAGCACGGCCCAGGTCCCAAGCGGGGCGGTGAGCCTTGCCAATTCCGCCGCCCATATTCTGTTGGGCATGCGCACGTCCACGAAACGATAAGTGGCGATGTAATCCCCGAGCAGAACGACAAGGTCGGATTTCAGCTCGTTGGCGGTATCGACCACGCGGCGAACATGCGAGACGGTCATGTTCGGACCGCCGGCGTGGATGTCGGCAATGACCGTGATGGACGTACGGTGACCGCTCGGCCAAGCTGGCGGTTGCGGCGCGTAACGGGTCACGGTCAGGCTTTGCGCTTCGACACCGCCCGCGTAGGCCGCGGTCCCGACCAAAGACGATCCCAACAAGCCGCCGCCCGCGGCGAGCAGGCGGCGCCGCGTCACGCGGCCTTTGGCCGAAGAACTCGATCGCTGCGCGATGCCCGCTGGCAAATCCGGCTTCATGACCGGCCTCGTAGCTTGCGAGAAGTGAACATAAGGTTCACTGCAGCGTCCAATTCCGGCGGCATTTTGATGAGCGGAGCGACCGGCGCAGCGCCGTCACGATTCGGTCAACTTTTCGCGCGTCACCCAATCGAGCGTTTTGTCGAGCGCCCGGCGAAGCTTCTCGAACAGTTCTTCGATTTGCGGGGCCTTGATCACAAGCGGCGGGGACAGGGTAAGCGTGTCGCCGCCAACGGCACGCACCAACAACCCTTCCTCTTCGGCGAAGCGCACCGCACGCGCGCCGACGGCGTGCCGGGGATTGAATGAGCGCTTCGTCGACTTGTCGGCGACAAGCTCAACGCCGCCGATCAATCCTAATCCGCGCGCTTCGCCGACCAGAGGGTGCTGACCCAACAGCCGAAGCCGGCCCTGGAACAGCGGCGCGCGCTTGGCGGTGTTCTCAATGATACGGTCGCGGCCATAAATCTCGATCGCTTTCAGCGCGACCGCGGCGGCGACCGGGTGGCCGCCATAAGTAAATCCGTGGCCGAACGCCCCGATCTTGTTGCTCTCGGCCAGCAGCGCTTCATACATCAGATCGGGCATCATCACCGCCGCTATCGGCAGATAGGCCGACGACAGCGCCTTGGCGACCGAGAGCGATTGCGGTTTGAAATCGAGCTTTTCGCAGCCGAACCACGTCCCTAACCGTCCAAAGCCGCAAATCACCTCGTCGCTGATGATGTATAAATCGTGCTTGGCGCATACCGCCATGATCTTTGGGAAATACGTCCGCGGCGGCACGATGACTCCGCCAGCGCCCATGACCGGCTCGGCGATGAAAGCGGCGACCGTGTCCGGCCCTTCCTGCACAATCAGGGCGTCGAGTTCGGTGGCGAGCCGCGAGGCGAACTCTTCCTCGGTCTCACCATCTTCGGCGAAGCGATAATGATGCGGGCAGCCGGTGTGCAAAAAGCCGGTGAGCGGGAGGTCGAAATCGCGATGATTGCCTTCAAGGCCGGTCAGCGAAGTGGCGGCAACGGTGACGCCGTGATAGGCCTTCAGGCGGCTAATGATTTTTTTCTTTAGTGGAAGCCCGCGAGCATTGTTGAGATACCAGACGAGCTTCACCTGCGTGTCGTTGGCTTCCGAGCCGGAATTGCAAAAAAACACTTTCGAGATCGGCACCGGCGCGATCTCCTTGAGCTTCTCGGCAAGTTCGATCGCCGGATCGTGGCTCTTGCCGGTGAAGACGTGCGCGAACGAAAGCTTGCGCATCTGCACGGTAGCAGTCTCGATCAACTCCTCGTTGCCGTAGCCGAGCGCCGTGCACCACAGCCCGGCCATGCCCTCCAAGTAGCGCTTGCCTTGAGTGTCATAGACATAAACGCCTTCGCCGCGTTCGATCACCATCGGGCCGTTTTCGCGAAAAGCCGCAAGATTGGTGTAGGGGTGCACCAAGGTTTCGACGTCGCGGGCGGCAAGATTGCTGAGCGGGGCCATGAAAATCCCTTTTAATAATCTTCTGCGGATCGCAGCTCACTCGTCGCACTGCTTAGACGGTAAACCTATTTACCTTCAATATCCGAAATAGCCTTCGCCGCGGCGCGATGCGGCATTTTCATCCCGGCGGCATCCGGCTAGATTGGGGTAGCGTTAGGCGGTCCTGCCGCCGCGCGGAGAAGAAAAACGCCCACCCTCCGGAGGATTTCCATGCTCGGTCTCATGCAGGATTGGCCGCTGCTTTGCCACCGGATCATCGACCACGCCGCGATCAACCACGGCGACCGCGCGGTGATTACGCGCTCGATCGAAGGGCCTTTGCACCGCACCAATTACGCCGAACTCCGCGCTCGCGCGTTGCGCGTTGCGCAACGGCTGGAACGGGACGGCGTCAAGTTCGGCGATCGCGTCGCCACGCTGGCCTGGAACACCTGGCGGCACCTGGAAAGCTGGTACGGAATTCTCGGCATCGGCGCGGTTTACCATACCATTAATCCGCGGTTGTTCGTCGAACAGATCATCTGGATCGTCAATCACGCCGAAGACCGCGTATTGATGACCGATCTCACATTCGTGCCGCTGTTGGAAAAAATCGCCGACAAGCTGCCGAGCATCGAGCGCTACATCATTTTCACCGACGCCGCCCACATGCCGCAGACCTCGTTGCGCAACGCCGTCGCCTATGAGGAATGGCTGGCGGAGACCGACGGCGATTTTGCCTGGAAATCGTTCGACGAAAACACTGCCGCCGGCATGTGCTACACCTCAGGCACCACCGGCAATCCCAAAGGGGTGCTCTATTCGCACCGCTCGAACGTGCTGCACACCATGTTGGCGCTGCAGCCGGACGCGATGGGCGTTTCCTCCCAGGATATCGTGCTGCCGATCGTGCCGCTATTTCACGCCAACGGCTGGGGGCTCGCCTTTAGCGCACCGATGGCGGGCTGCGCGCTGGTCATGCCGGGCGCCAAGCTCGACGGCCCCTCGGTTTACGAGTTGCTCACGGAATTCAAGGTGACCTGCAGCGCCGCGGTCCCCACTGTTTGGCTGTTGCTCCTACAATACCTCGAGAAAACCGGCGCCACGCTGCCGGATCTCAAGCGCGTGATCATCGGCGGCTCCGCGGTGCCGCGCGCCATGATCAAGACGTTCAAGGAGAAATATGGCGTTGAAGTATTCCATGCCTGGGGCATGACGGAAATGAGCCCGCTCGGAACCGTCGGCACGCTTAAACCCAAATACGCCGCGCTCAACCAGGAAGCGATTTTCGACGTCAAAACCAAGCAAGGCTACACCCCGTTCGGCGTCGAAATGAAAATCACCGACGATGCCGGCAAAGGCGTTCCCTGGAACGGCAAAACATTCGGCCGGATCAAGGTGCGCGGTTTTGCCGTCGCCAAGAACTATTACAAGCTCGATGACACAATTCTCGATGCCGACGGTTTCTTCGACACTGGCGATGTCGGCACCATGGACGAACAGGGCTATATGCAAATTACCGACCGGTCCAAGGACGTGATCAAGTCGGGCGGCGAATGGATCTCCTCGATCGATTTGGAGAATCTTGCCGTCGGCCATCCGAAAGTGGCGGAAGCCGCGGTGATCGGCATACGGCATCCCAAGTGGGATGAGCGGCCGTTGCTGATTGTGGTGCTCAAGGAAGGCCAGTCCGCGACGGGGGAAGAGATACTCGGCTTCCTTGAAGGCAAAATCGCCAAATGGTGGATGCCGGACGATGTGGTGTTCGTCAGCTCAATCCCGCACACGGCGACCGGCAAAATCCTCAAGACTGCGTTGCGCGACCAGTTCAAGGACCATGTGCTGCCGACCGCGATTGCCGCGGAATAGCGCGTTTACCGAAGTTCGGCGGCTTTTTAGCGCGATAAACGCGCTTCTGCTTGAGACGGCGCAGTAAAGCCCCAATATCGCCAAAGTAACGGCAAGCTTTCGCGCCGATTGAGAACGCCGGCCGCGTGTTCACAAATTGTTACAATCGACTGCGGCTACGCAATACTTAACTTGCGTCGCACAATTTCCACATTTTACCGATCACTAACTACGTCGACTGTACTACTACGGTCAATCAACCTTCCCTTTAACAACTAATAAGGAAGATCATGGCTGGTTCTACCCAGACAAAGTTTGCATTTGCTTCAATTGCTGTTGCAGCGTGTCTCATCGCAATCCCGATGGCCGCATCCGCCCAAAGCGGCATAGCCTCGATTTATTCGGGAGGCCTTACCGCCAATGGCGAACATGCATCAGCCTCCGGCATGACGGCAGCCCATCGCACGCTGCCGTTCGGCACCATGGTGCGGGTCACCAACCAGAGCACCGGCCGCTCGGTCGTGGTGCGCATCAATGACCGCGGGCCGTTCGTGCGCGGGCGGATTATCGATGTCATGCCGGCCGCTGCGCATGCACTCGGCTTTTCCGGCCTTACCAATGTGACACTCGACGTGGTCGGGCGGCACGGTTAAAGCAAGGAAGATCAATTGTACTTCGTTCTTGGGGGAGGCCTATGGGCCTCCCTTTTTCGTGCCTAGTGGTCCGATTCTAACATTCGCATCCCGGTTCGGCAGGCTATCTTGCGAATGGTAGAATCAAAGGACCACTAGCAAGCATAAGTGCTGGTGGAGCTTTGGATTTGACATTCGCTTCGCGAGATCGCGGCCCGGTGGGTAAGCGAATGTCAAATCCGCTCCACTAAGCGGCTGCTTCACACTCAAGCAACCATTGTCGGCCAACATGGCCGGTCGTGTGGGAGGCCTCCGGGGACATATGGCGCCGACCGAACTTATTCCGTCATTCGACGCCCGTCTGTCGATGCACCGCATTGATGACGAAACCCGAAAGGTCTTGGCCGACACCTGGCCGTTGCTCGAACCGCATTTGGAGCAGGCCATCGATGAAGTGCTCGTGGCGCTCCAGGACTTGCCCCGCATAGGCAAGATCGTCGCCGACAACATGGAGACCTTGAAGACACTGGAAGTGACGCATTTTCGCGCGCTGCTCGGCGGCGAATTGGACGATCGCTATGCCGAATCTTGCCGACGAACCGTCGAGAAGGAAGCCGACATGGGCCTCGACGCGCGGGTTCGCAGCACCTCCGGCAGCATTGTCGTGCAGATGTCGCTCGACGTGCTGGCGCGCAAACATTGGCTGTCTTCGCTAAAGCTCGCACAGCGCGCCAAGACGATCTCGAAAATTATCAGCTTCGACGTCTCGAACGCGATGACGCTGCACCGCCGAGCCGCCGACGACGCGGCCCGGGTCAGACGCGGCGCCATCGATGCGGCGATCGCCGATTTCGACAGCGCTATCGGCGAAGTGATCTCGGCCATCAAGGAAACCTCTGCGTCGCTGAGTGAGACTGGTTCGACCATGAGCCAGGCCGCCGACGACACGCTCAACCGCATGGCATCCGCCTCGTCGGCTTCGGCGGGCACCACGCAGCGGATGGAAGCGACGGTAACGGCGACCGAAGAGCTTTCCGGATCCATCCAGGAAATCGGGCAGCAGGCGACCAACGGTCTCGACATCGCGCAATCCGCTGTCGCCGATGCGGAGCGCACGCAAAAAGTTATCAGCTCTTTGAACGAGGGCGCCGAGCGGATCGGTTCGGTCGTCGGCACCATTTCGGCGATCGCGGCGCAGACCAACCTCCTGGCCCTCAACGCCACCATCGAAGCGGCGCGCGCCGGCGACGCCGCCAAGGGATTTGCGGTGGTCGCCGCCGAAGT
>DATNNI010000462.1:0-6399 GCA_035601915.1 Xanthobacteraceae bacterium | reverse complement strand
AGCGTGAGTTTGTCGCTTTGCACGCCGAGCAGCGCAAACTGCAGAGAGCGGATCACGCCGCGCAAGCTCGGATCGGCCGCCATAGTGCCGATCAGGCGTTGCGCCTGAGTCAGCATCTTCATCTGCTGTTCGAGTTTATCGGTGGGGAGAAACAACAAGCCGCTCTGGGCAAAGAACGACCCGCCCTGCGGCTGCACAACCGAGCGGTAAAGAGCCTTCTCGTCGGTCAACCGCTCCGCCAACGCCCCCGCGGCCTCCTGTACGAGCTCCGGCGTCGGCGCGCTTACGACAGCGATAATCGTATCGAATTGCGGGAACGCCTTCTCGAACGCCAATTCGCGTTGCCGCGCAGGACTGTTGCTCGAAATCAGCTGATTGATGTCGGTGGTCAGCGAAAAGTGGCTGGCCGCGTACCCGCCGGACAAAATGGCAAGAACGATCGACGCAACGATGACGGACCGCTGGTAACGGATGCAGAGGGCGATCGTGCGAACGACGGAATTGGTAATCGTCTTCATGGAGCGTGGGCGGCGAACCGGCGGTTGAGGCGTTATAACGACGGCAAACTGGAGGCATATGCAGGCCGATTTGCCTACATATGCGACGCGTCAGATCGTGCAACCACGCACGCCGACATGCCGGTCGTCGTCCATCCCCAGAGTCGGGCTGGCCGCGCCTTAGTGCCCGAAACCGCGGCAAAAGGGAAATGGTGGATATATTCCTAGGTAGCGTTGAAACCTCGGAGGCCGCAAGGCCGTTATTCACGGCACAATCCGGAACCCGCGCACGCTGGACAAAGGAGGCGTTTCCGCCTCATAGGTGGTCTCACAAGCCCCAACTGGGCCGTCCGGTCGCGGAAACCAGGCTTGATTGTCGCGCCGGTGTGGCCAATTATTGCGGACGGCCAAGGCATTGGACGGGTCTCGGCCTGCCGTGCCCTTGCGGCGCAAGGCCGCATCGGGGGCGCGGCCCGGAGGTAAGGGATGAAAGTGATATTGGCTCAGCCCCGTGGTTTCTGCGCGGGGGTCGTACGCGCCATCGAGATCGTCGAGCGTGCCCTGCAAAAATATGGGCCGCCGGTCTATGTGCGCCATGAAATCGTCCATAACAAACACGTGGTCGAGAGCCTGAAGGCCAAGGGCGCGCATTTCGTCGAGGATTTGTCGGAAGTTCCGGCGCACGCGGTCACCATCTTCAGCGCCCATGGGGTCGCAAAGAGTGTGGAAGAAGAAGCCGCGGCCCGCGAGCTGCCGGTGCTGAACGCAACCTGTCCCCTGGTGACCAAGGTCCACAATCAGGGCAAGCGCTATGTCGGGCAGGGCCGAAGGCTCATTCTCATCGGCCACGCCGGCCATCCTGAAGTCGAAGGCACCATGGGCCAGATTTCCGAGCCGGTGACGCTCGTGCAAACCGAAAAGGACGTCGATTCGCTCGATATTCCGGACGACACCCCCGTCGCCTACGTGACGCAAACGACGCTGAGCGTCGACGACACCCGCGGTATCATCGCCGCTCTGCATCGGCGCTTCACCGACATCGTCGGTCCGGAAACACGCGACATCTGTTACGCCACGCAAAACCGCCAGACCGCGGTGCGCGAACTTTCGAATTTGGTCGACGTTATTCTCGTGGTTGGCGCCAAGAACAGTTCAAATTCAAACCGGTTGCGCGAGATCGGTCACGAGGCTGGCACGCCGTGTTATTTGATCGCCGATGGCAGCGAAGTCGAACCGGCTTTGTTTCATGGGGCGCAGACGGTCGGCATTACGGCCGGCGCTTCGGCTCCCGAAGTGCTGGTGGAAGACGTTATCGACGCGTTGCGCCGCTTAGGCCCGGTCGAGGTCTCGGAGCTCACTGGCCGGCAGGAAACCATCGAATTCCGGCTGCCGCCTGAATTAACCGAGGGGCGCTCGTCGGTACGGGCGACTGCAAAGGTTTAGCGGCCCGTAAGTAGGACGCGAACGACAAAGAACAAGCAAGAAGGACAGGATAGTGACTGTATCAGTTCGACAAAAAATCGCCGTCGGCTCGTATGTATTGCGGCAGAAGCTCGCCGGGCGAAAGCGTTATCCGCTCGTGCTCATGCTCGAGCCGCTGTTCCGGTGCAATCTCGCCTGCTTCGGATGCGGCAAGATCGATTACCCTGACGCAATCCTGAACAAACGCCTGTCGGTGCAACAGTGTCTCGACGCCGTGGACGAGTGCGGCGCGCCGATGGTCGCTATTCCAGGCGGCGAGCCACTGATCCACAAGGAGATCGGCGAAATCGTCAAAGGCATTGTCGCGCGCAAGAAATTTATTTCGCTATGCACCAACGCGCTGCTTCTGGAAAAGAAGCTCCACCTGTTCGAGCCGTCGCCTTATTTGTTCTTCTCGGTGCATCTCGACGGCCTGAAGGAGCACCACGACAAATCGGTGTGCATGGCCGGCGGCTTCGAGAAGGCGGTATCCGCTATCAAGGCCGCTAAAGCCAAAGGCTTCTCCGTCAACGTCAACTGCACGGTCTATGACGGGCATCCGTCGGAAGACGTCGCCAAGTTTCTCGACCTGACGAGCGAGCTGGGCGTCGGCGTATCGATCTCGCCGGGCTACGCCTACGAGCGGGCACCCGACCAGGATCACTTCCTCAATCGTCGCAAGACGAAGGAATTGTTTCGCGAGGTGTTTGCGCTCGGCAGGGAGAAGAAGTGGAACATCACGCATTCCACGATGTTTCTCGACTTCCTTGCCGGCAATCAGGAATTCCATTGCACGCCTTGGGGCATGCCGACGCGCAACATTTTTGGCTGGCAGAAGCCTTGCTATCTGCTCGGCGAGGGTTACGCCAAGACCTTCACGGAATTGATGGAAACCACCGACTGGGACGCCTATGGCACCGGCCGCTACGAGAAGTGCGCGAACTGCATGGCGCATTGCGGTTATGAGGCGACTGCGACCGAAGCGATCTTCCAGCACCCGCTTAAAGCACTCGCGGTGTCTCGGCGCGGCGTAAAAACCGAGGGTCCGATGGCGCCGGAGATTTCACTCGCCGATCAGCGCCCGGCGCAATACGTCTTCGACAGCAACCTGCAGCTCACACTGTCGCAAATGCGCGCCAACGAGGCGCGCGAAAAGGCAGCGAAAGAAGCCGCCAAGGCCGCAGCGCAAACCTCGGCAAGCGCGGCGTAGAAGCTGCGCCCGCTGCAAAGCGGCAGTTCAGGCAGTAGTCGCTTCGCTGCTCACTATCTCGCGGCGATGGATATCGGCGCCCAGTCGAACTTGTAGCTCACTCGTCCGGTCAGCGTTGAGATGTTGAAGGCGCCGCTGTTGATTGCAACAGGCGCCGTTGTGGCACCGCAAAGTGCGGCGGCCGTGCAGGTCGCAGTCGTATTGACGGATTCCCCGCCAAGCACCGTAAAATCGTACTCTACGCCGACGACGAAGTGCGGCGTCCACAGGAATTCGAGGCCCACGCCGACAGTCGGGCCCCATTGCCTTTGCGTATTCGAAAATGCCACGCCCGCGACCGGTACTCCTGAAATGGCGCTGAGATTAACTCCGCCGGTGGCGATACCGGCTTTGCCGTAGACCAGCCAATTCGCCGGTGCGTAGCCAAAACGAAGCGTCAGCGACTCGAGGTCGGACAGTTTGGTCGTATAGCTGTCGAACGGAAATGCCGGGACGGGCCCAACGACCTTTTGCGAAAGTCCCGACCAATCGCCCATGAATTCGCCACCGACAACCCAATGGCCGAACTGATAATTATAACCAAACTGTCCGCCGGCGATTCCGCCGTTCGGATTGGTGCTGAAACTTTGCCCCGCCGCTGTGGCGAAGAATTGAACGGTCGGGAACGTCCAGGTGGCGTTCTCCCAACCGCCGCCGCCGTTGGCGCCGAAATACCACCCTGACCATATTGGAGCAGGCGGAGGCGGCGGTGCTTTGAGCGCCATGTCGGCCGCGAGCGCGGGTGTTCAACTAACGCCGCGACCGCGGCCATCGACAACAGACCCTTTTTCATCGCGCCCCTCCACGAAAGCAACAACTGCAACGTTGGGCGCCACGCTAGCGCAAGCGACCGGAGACGGCTGTGCCCGAACGGCCACAATGCACAGGAATCGCCTCACCTACCGGTGACCGGTACTCGTAAGTTCAAGTTTAGTCTGTGAAATTCACATTCCCCACGCCACCGCGCGCGCGTTGGTGCGCTTGAGATTGCGGTAACGCGCCAATGCCCACAGCGGGAAGAATTTCGCATAGCCGTGATAGCGCAGATAGAAAACGCGCGGGAACCCCGTGGCAGTGTAGCGCGGCTCGTCCCAAAAACCGTCGGCGCCTTGGTGGCGGGCGAGATATTTGATGCCGCGCGCGACCGCCGCATGGTCGACCTCGCCCGCTGCCATCAATCCGAGCAGCGCCCAGGCGGTCTGTGACGCTGTCGACGGCGCTTTTTCGTAGCCCCGATAGTCGAGCTTATAGCTCGATCCGTCCTCGCCCCAGCCGCCATCGGCGTTCTGGATGGCGATGAGCCAATCGACCGCCTTGCGCATTTCCGGCGCCCTGCGTTCCACGCCGACGGCGTTGAGCGCGCACAGCACCGACCATGTGCCGTAAACGTAATTCATGCCCCAGCGGCCGTACCAGCTGCCCTCGGCAAGCTGGGTGCGCTTGAGATAATCGACAGCGCGAGCGACCGCCGAACTTTTCTCCACGGTTTCGCCGAACTGCGCCAGCATCGACAGACAGCGTGCAGTCACGTCCTCGGTCGGGGGATCGAGCAGCGCGCCGTGATCGGCGAACGGAATGTTGTTGAGATAATAGTACTCGTTGTCGGCGTCGAACGCGCCCCAAGCGCCGTTTGCGCTCTGCATGCCGAGTATCCATTCGCGCGCGCGCGCGAGACTAGGGTCGAAATCTTTGCGGCCGGAAAGATTTTGCGTTCGATCCATGGCCATGGCGACGACCGCGGTATCGTCGACGTCGGGATAATGCGGGTTGGCATATTGGAACGCCCAGCCGCCGGGCCGGAGATCGGGCCGCCGCGCGATCCAGTCGCCGCGGATGTCGAGCACCTGCTGCGGCATCAGCCAGTCGAGGCCTTTTTTGACTGCGCCGATCGCTCGTTCGCCGCCGACCTCAAGGAGTGTGTGCGCGGTCAAGCCGGTATCCCAGATCGGCGAAACGCAGGGCTGGCAGTAAGCCTCGTGCTCGTGCACGACCAGGAGCTTCTCGACCGATTTGCGCGCAATAGCGCGCTGCGGATGGTCCTCCGGATAGCCAAGGACGGCAAACATCATCACGCTGTTGGCCATGGCCGGAAAGATCGCGCCCAGTCCGTCCTCGCCGTTCAGGCGCTCGTTCACCCAGGCAACCGCACGATCGATAGCGCGGCGGCGCGTGCGCGCGGGAAAGAACGGCTCGCTCGCGCGCAGGACAACATCGACCGCGCGGAAAAACCAGAACCACGAGGCTTTCTGCTGCGGCGCCTTCGCCACCGGACCGAGGCTGTGCGGGGGCTCGAGAAACAGCTCGTCGATGCGCACGCCCTTGGCGTTGCGCGCCGCCGGCTTTTTCGCCAGCAGCACCAGGAGCGGGACAATGACGGTGCGGCTCCAGTACGAGATCTTGTCGATATGGAACGGAAACCATTTCGGCAGCAGCATGATCTCGACCGGCATCACCGGCACCGCGCGCCAGGGAATGAATCCAAACAAGGCAAGCATGATGCGCGTGAACACATTGGCCTGTGCCGCACCGCCGCGCGTGAGCACCGCTTCGCGCGCACGCCGCATATGATCGGCATCGATCGAGTCGCCGATCATCTTCAGCGCGAAATAAGCCTTCACCGTCGCGCTTATATCGACCTCGCCGTCGCGGAACAGCGGCCAGCCGCCATGCTCACCTTGGGTGCGGCGCAGGTAAACGGCGATTTTGGCCTCCAGCGCGGCGTCGACCGGCTCGCCGAGATAGTGCCGGAGCAGCACGTATTCGGCGGGAATGGTAGCGTCGGCCTCGAGCTCGAACACCCAGTGTCCGTCGGGACGCTGGCGCTCCAGCAGCGCCGCGGCGGCTTTGTTGATGTTTTGCTCGACGTCGTCAATGAGCGTGCGCGCGAACGCAGCATCGGACGCGAATTCAGTCTTGCGGTCGAGAACGGCTTCCGTCATGGCAGCTGGGCGATCATCTGAGCGGCGCGATTGCCTGATCGGATCGCACCCTCGATGGTAGCGGGCAGCCCCGTATCTGTCCAATCGCCGGCGAGGAACAAATTGGGCCAACTGGTTGTCGCGCGCGGGCGCTTGGCGTCTTGCGCCGGCGTAGCCGCAAAGGTGGCGCGGCGCTCGCGCACGATTTGCCATGGCGGAAGCGCCGCCGGCAAGCCGGTGACGCGCGCCACCTCGCTCCAGATCGTGGCGGCGA
>DATNNI010000461.1:0-2142 GCA_035601915.1 Xanthobacteraceae bacterium | reverse complement strand
TTCCATGGCTGGTTGTTCAACGTCGGCGGTCAGTGCCTGCAAACGCCGGCTGAGCCCGACAACAGCAATATGGCCGCCAACATCAAACAGAAATCCTATCCGGTCGTGGAAAAGAGCGGCATCCTGTGGGCCTATCTCGGTCCGGGCGAGCCGCCGGCCTTTCCCGACTTTGACTGCTTCATCGCCCCGTCTACCCACACCTTCGCTTTCAAGGGCATGATCGATTGCAATTGGCTGCAGTCGCTCGAAGTCGGCATCGACCCGGTGCACACGTCGTTCTTGCATCGCTTCTTCGAGGACGAAGACCCGGAGCACGGCTACGGCAAGATGTTCCGCGACAAGTCCAAGGACTCGGACATGCCGATGACGCAGATCATGCGGGAGTTTCCGCGGCCGCGGATCGAGGTCGAGCCGACCGACTACGGCTTCCGCTTGGCGACGCTTCGCCAGATCAGCAAGGAAAAGGCCCACATCCGCGTCACCAATCTGATCTTCCCCAACGCGTTCATCATTCCCATGAGCCGCGAGATGACGATCTCGCAGTGGCACGTGCCGATCGACGACGTGAAGCACTACTGGTATGCCATTTTCACCTCGTTCGGCGCGCCGGTGAACAAGGACGAAATGCGACGCCAGCGGCTCGAGCTTTACGAGTTGCCCGGTTACGTTCCGCGCAAGAACAAGAGCAACGACTATGGCTTCGACTCACACGAGCAGGAGCACGCGACCTATACCGGCATGGGCGCCGACATCAACGTGCATGATCAATGGGCCTGCGAATCGATGGGTGAAATCCAAGATCGCACCCGTGAGCATCTCGGCACGTCGGACAAGGCGATTGCCGCCTATCGGCGTCTGTTGCGGCGCGCGCTGGACGCTTCGGCCAAAGCCGAACGGCCGATGATGGTGCTTGACCCCACCGCGGCGGCCGGGATCACCGGGCCGGCCTGCGTCGACGGCATCGGCCCTGCCGATGATTGGCAAGGCTATTGGCAGCGCACCAGCAACGAACGCCAGCAAACAAAAAGCTGGGACAATGGGCACTGACGTCATCTGATGGCGGCGCGAAAACCACGCGCAGGCGATTTCGTCGACCGTTACGGCCTGTGGACGCCGGAGCAGACGCGGGCGGCGCGCGCCGTCGCGCAGCGGATCAAGAAAGACAAGCTCGAACTCGTTCGCTTTTCGTTTGCCGATCAGCACGGTGTGCTGCGCGGCAAGACGTTGGTAGCCGCCGACGCGCTTGGCGCCCTGGGCGGCGGCGTCACGATGACAACGACGCTGCTCGCCAAGGACACCGCACACAAGACCGCCTATCCGGTGTTCACCGCGGGCGGCGGCTTCGACATGGCGGAAATGCAAGGCGGCGGCGATTTCATCATGGTCGCCGACCCAACCACATTCAAAGTGCTGCCTTGGGCGCCAAATACGGGTTGGCTGCTTTGCGATATCTATTTCGGCGATGGCAAGCTGGTGCCATTCTCGACCCGGCAGATTTTACGCGACGCGATTTCTCGTCTCGCCGCCGAGGGTTTTGCGTTCCGCGCCGGTCTCGAGGTGGAATTTCATCTTTTCAAGCTCGAAAATCCGCGGCTGACGCCGGCTGACGCAACGTGGCCGCCGCGTGCGCCCGAAGTAAGCCTGCTCAATCAGGGCTATCAGTATTTGACCGAGTCCCGTTACGACCAGATCGACGCTGCGCTCACGCCGATCCGCCACGGCGTCGAAGCGCTCGGCCTGCCGCTTCGCTCGCTGGAAGTCGAACTCGGACCGAGCCAGTGCGAATTCACCTTTCGCCCGCAGGAGGGGCTTGCGGCCGCCGATACGATGCTCTTGTTCCGCGCCGCGGCGAAGCAGATCGCACGCAGGAACGGCATGCTGGCGAGCTTCATGTGCCGGCCGGCCTTGCCGCACCTCCTCTCCAGCGGCTGGCATTTGCATCAGTCGCTTGTTAAACGCCGCAGCGGCGGCAACGCCTTCGCCGGCAATGCGCGCGAAGGGCTGTCGGCGCTCGGCCTCCACTATCTCGCCGGCCTTCTGGCTCATGCCGAGGCTGGCGCGGCGTTCAGTACGCCCACCGTCAACGGTTACAAGCGCTACCGGTCTTATACGCTCGCGCCCGACCGCGCCATCTGGGCGCGC
>DATNNI010000460.1:0-2360 GCA_035601915.1 Xanthobacteraceae bacterium | reverse complement strand
GTCGATGCGCACATGCATATCGGCATCTACCAGCCGCTTGCCGATGATGCGCTGACGGAGAGCAAAGCCGCCGCGATGGGTGGGGTGACCTCGAGCCTCAATTATATCCGCACCGGGCAATATTACCTCAACCGCGGTGGGCCGTACCGCGAAGTCATGCCGGAAGTGCTGCGGCTGTCAGAAGGGCGCTTCTGGGTCGACTACGGCTATCACGTCGCGCCGATCGAGGCGCAGCACCTTAAGGAAATGGACTACCTCGCGACCGAGCACGGCGTAACCTCGTTTAAAATCTTCATGTTTTACGGGGGTTATGGGCTGCACGGGAAATCCGGCTCGCAGAACCAGTTTCTCATGCTTGGGCCGGACGATCGTTACGACATCGCCCATTTCGAGTTCGTCATGCGCTCGGCGCGTGCGGTCATGGAGCGGCATCCCGAGCTCGCCGAGCACGTCAGCGTGAGCCTGCACTGCGAGCTTGCCGACATTCTCAATGCCTACACGACGTTGGTCGAGCGTGAAGGCAAGCTGACGGGCCTAAAGGCCTATAGCGCAGCGCGGCCGCCGCATTCGGAAGGTCTTGCAGTCTGGATCGCCTCCTACCTCGCCAACGAGACCAATTGCATGAACATCAACCTTTTACACTTGAGCTCACGCAAGGCGGTGGATGCGGCATGGATCATGCAGCAGGTCTTTCCGCACATTCAATTTCGCCGCGAGGTCACCGTCGGGCACCTCCTGCTCGACACCGATTGCGAATGCGCGGTGCACGCCAAGGTAAACCCGCCAATACGGCCACGCGAGGACGTTGAAGCGCTGTGGCAGGCCGTGCTCGATCGCAAGATCGACTGGATCGTCAGCGATCACGCCTGCTGTTCTGCCGAACAGAAATGGTCGCAAAGCGATCCGAACAATATTTGGCTCGCCAAGTCGGGATTCGGCGGCACCGAATACCTGCTCTCCGGCGTGCTGAGCGAAGGGTCAAAGCGCGGCATGTCTTACAACCGCATGGCCGAATTGCTGAGTTGGAATCCGGCGCAGCGGTTTGGCTTGCGGAGCAAGGGAGACATCGCGCCTTCATTCGATGCCGACATTGTGCTCGTCGATCCGCATGAAAGCTTCGTTGTCCGTGCGGCGGAATCGGAATCCGACCAGGGCTATTCACCGTTCGAGGGTCAAGAACTCACCGGCCGGGTCAAGAGCACTTTCCTTCGCGGGGAACTTGTTTACGACAAAGGAAGTGTCGTGGGGCCAGCGCGCGGGCGTTATCTGCGGCGGCCTACGGCCTGATTTGGCGATTTTTGACCAGCGCCGCTGCGGCCCCTCCGGATACGCGGCCTAGCACCGTCGCCGTGAGCAATCCGTTGCCGGACAGGTAGCCGCTTGCGACTGAGCCGGAGACGCCGGCGGCAGCGCCGCCGGCGGCAAACAGGTTCGGCAGCGGCGCGCCTTGTTCGTTCAGAACGCGAGCTGTGACGTCTACCGCAAGGCCGCCTTGTGTGTGAAAGAGCGCGCCGGTTACGCGGACCGCTTTGTAGGGCGGCGAGAGATGCGCCAGTCCGGCGAACGGGCGCCCGAATGGGTCGGCGGCATGCCCGTTCTTTGCGCTCTCGACCTGCCTGAAGGTTTCGGTCAATTCCTCCCCGGGTAGCCTCAACCGCTCCGCAAGCTCTTCGACGCTTGCGGCCGCTATGACCGCGCCAGCGGCTTCGGCTTGCCGAAAATCTTCGAATTGCCGCGCGATGGCGGCTAAGCGCTCGTCGAATATATCGAAGGCTATGCTCTCCGGCTGCTCAAGCACAAGCGCTGCCTGTTCGGAATAGCCGCCGCTTTCATCAGAAAAACGCCGTCCCAAAACGTTGATCTGAAAGCCGCCCTCCATGACCACGGCCCAGGTGATCAGGATGGCGTGCGGATGAGCGACCGAGCCGTGTCCTTGATAGCCCGACATATTCAAAAGTTTCGCGCCTAGGGCCCGTCCCCACAGCACTGCGTCGCCGCGATTGCCGGGATGACCGAAATAGTGCGCAGTGCGCATTTCCGGAATGTATTTCGCCACCAGATCGGGCGCGCCGCCGTAGCCATTGCATGCAAGGATCAGCGCGTCGCAGCCGATCTGATTGCGCGAACCATCCGGCCGGGTGATTTCAAAACCGCGCACGGCGCCGTTGCTGTCGGCAAAGAGCGCGCTGACAATGGCGTCGCCGACGATGGTGATCGCCGCTTGTTCGGCGGCGCCATGCAACCGGTCAACCAGTTCCGCGCCGGAGCGGCTTGGCAGGCCGTGCATGCGGCGCGCTGAATGCCCCGGATAGTCGAAGTCGTGCACGAGGCTGAACGGAAAACCATAGCGATCCGCAAGC
>DATNNI010000459.1:0-11204 GCA_035601915.1 Xanthobacteraceae bacterium | reverse complement strand
GGTTGATGAAGGCGGCCGCCGCCGCAAGCGTTTCTTTCGGCTTGTCGCGCTGGGGTGAGTGTCGCGCCCCGGCCAGCACGACGGTTTCGACCGGACAGAAGCACTCGTCGCGCGCGACTTCGAGTTGCTTCAGCGTGCCGTATTGATCGTCCTTGCCCTGCACGATCAGGATCGGCACGCGGATGTAACCAAGTGCTTCGGTAATATCCCAATGCCGAAATTTTGGATCGAGCCACGGTTCGGACCACGACCGGAAAGCGCCCTCGGCATCGGCATGCCAGCGTTCGAGTTTTTTGCGCAGCGGGCCGGCGGCGAATTCTTCCTGCGTCCGCCGGATCTGATCGAGCCCCATTTGCTCGGTGAAGAAATGCGGCGCGATGAGAACCAGACCGCGGACGCGGTGATCTTGCACACTCCCCGTATAGATCGTGGCGATCGAAGCGCCGTCGCTATGGCCGAGCAGAATGCCGCGCTGAAAGCCGATCGCCGCGAGTACCTTCGGCAAAGTAGAGAGCGCTTCCTCTTGCATGAAGTTTAGGCCGCGCGGCAGTTTTGCCGCGCCCGAATTGCCGTAACCGGCGCGCGAATAGACGAAGACGCCGGCGCCGGTCGCCGCCGCAAGCTCGTCCGGAAACGAGCCCCACAGGCCGGCGGAGCCGAGCCCTTCGTGCAGCATCACGATGGTCGGCGCTATCTCCGGCGGCGATCCGATCATCCGATATTCCAGGTGCAGCGGCGGTAGATCGAGAAAGCCTTGATCGGGAAGGCTCACGACTTTTCCTCTTTCGCTCTCCCCACGTCCGGTCCGAGCAAATCGTTCACGGTGCGCATAAGCTTGGCAAAGCTTTGCTCGGTCGACTCGCTCGAGGTGTCGATCTCGGCTTCGGCGCGCGCATAATCGGAGCGCCGCGCTTCGAGGATCGCGACAAGATCGGCCATGGCGGCGCGATTTTGCGCCATGGGGCGGAAATCGCCCTGTGCCATGACGCGGCTCATGTGCTCGTCGGGCCGCGCTTTGATCCAGATCGTGTGCGTCCGCCGCAGCAGCAGCGCGTAAGTTTCGGCGTTCGAGACAATGCCGCCCGCCGTCGTGATCACCGCGGCCTCCTGCTCGGCAACAACGCGCTCAAGCGCGCCGCGCTCTTGGCGGCGGAAAGTCGCCATGCCCGCCATCTCGATCAGGTCCGGAACGCTGGCGCCATATTCTTCCTCGACTTTGCGATCGAGCTCGATGAACGGCCAGCCGAAGCTCTGCGCAAGCATTCTTCCGAGCGTCGATTTGCCGGCGCCCCGCAGACCGACCAACGCGACGCGCCGCCCGCGGTCGGCGCTGCTTTGCCGCGTCAGCCGCAGCTCGATGTCCTTTGCGAGCGCCGGCAAGTCGGTGTCCGGCACTTGCCCAATAAGATCGATCAGCGCGCCCAGCGCGGCATTGCGGACGCCGGTTTCCGGCAACAGCGCGGCGGTCGGCAATTCGAGTGCCCGCGCAATGGCGCGCAGCACGCTCACCGAGGGATTGCCGGTCCCACTCTCGATCTGCGCCAGATAACGCTCCGAGGTGGCGGAGCTTTCCGCCAATTGCCGGCGCGTCAGACCGCGCTTGGCGCGATGTTTGCGCAGTTCGGCGCCGATGGCGGCGAGGAACGGACCAATCTCAGCCGAATCGTTTTGCGCACCAACGGCGGCTCCAGAAGCTTTGGCCTCCGGCTTGGACGTCGGCACGAACTAAAATCCGCATGCATTATAATTCATGCGTTATAATGCATGCACGATGCGTCGTTAGCAAGCCGCTTTCACTCAAACATTTTCCGCCACGCACCGGCCTGGGCTTCCGCGCGCGGCTCGGGTTCTTCGCTTGCTTCCGGGCCGGGATCGTCGGGCGCATGAATAAGCGGAATGACCGGCGCGACCGGCGCTTGCTCGGCTGTTCCGCCCTGGCGGGTGGCGGCGGGGACCGTCGCCGCGTTGGCCAGCTCGGACTTCTCGCCGTCCGCCAAAAGGCCGCGCGGCAAGTCGCGCAATCCCTGTTCGCCGGCAATTTCCTTCGCTATCGAATCTGCGGTGCCCGTTTCGATCACCGGCGCCGCGCTGGCAATGCCCCTGAGCGGAACGCGCCATTCAAAGCCGTCGAGCCGGCCGCTTGGCGAAACGGCGAGCCAGCGGTCGGAAATGTAGCCTTCGGCCGTCCAGACGGGATCGGCGGCGGCGCTGAGCGCCCGCGCGAGCCATTCACGGGCACGGCCCTCGTCGTTCGAAGCCGCGCGTTCGAGTTCGGCCATCAGCAGAGCGACCCTTTTGGTCGGGGCGGAGAGATAAGACGCAAGCACGGCGCGCGCCTTGGCGAAGTCGCCGGCGTCGATCGCCGCACGCGCGACGGCAAAGGCTCCTTCGATATGACCCGGCACGGCTTTCGCTAAAGCTTCGACGCGCTTGAGCCGGTCACGCGCGGCATCGCCAAAGCGCAGATTGGAAAATACCTGCGCCAAATCCGGGTGCGGATTGGCCTGCCACGCCCGGGAGATCAGACGAGCCGCTTTGCGAAGTTCCCCGCCTTCGGCGAGCATGCGGCCGGCAAGAGCGGCCGCCGGCACAAAAGTCGGCGTGAGCTTCGCTGCTTCGAGCGCGAAAGCTTTGGCGGCGTCGCGATCGGTTTCTTCCAAAGCGTGCGCGCGGGCGGTGAGCATCACCGCGCGCTGGCGGCGGTAAACATCTTTATCGAGCGTTTTCTTGTTGGCTTCGAGATGCGCCAGTGCGCCCGCCCAATCGCCGGCGAGCGAGCGCGCTTCGAGAACCGCCTTGCCGGCCCAAGTCAACGCCGGATTCTCCCGTGCCGCTTCCTCGGCAATCGCCCGCGCGTTCTCGTAGTCGTGGCTGCGGCGCGCCTCGACGAACAGCCCGTGCAAACCGAGCGCTTTGGTATCGGGACGATTCGCCATGTCGCGGAAAACGCTGGCCGCCGTCTCGCGATCGCCGGCAAGCTGCGCCGACTGGGCGCTTAGCAACAGCGCGAGCGGTTCGGTCGGCGCAATGCGCTTGGCTTCGGCGACGTGCTTGCGCGCGGCATCAAGGTCCCCGGCGCCGACCGCAATAAGGCCGTGGGAAATCGCCTGGTAGGCGCGCTCGCCACGGCGGCGATGCAGATGACGGCGAAACGCGAATGGCGACCGCAAGATCGCGCTGACGATACTCCAAACCAGCACCAGCGCCGCCAGTGCCGCCAACACCGCGGCGCCAAGCACCATCAGCGAGGTTTCGATGCGCCAGCCCTGCCAGCTTACGACCACCTCGCCGGGACGATCGGCGAGCCAAGCAGCGCCGAGCGCCAGCGCCCCGACGACAATGAGAAAGAAGATGATGCGGATCATTGCTGAGCCGGCTTGCCTAGTGCGGCGGCCGCTGCGGCAGCGATGCGGCGGCTTGCTGCGACCGCCGCTTCGCGGGCTTGCGCTTTCTTCACCCAATCGGCCGCCAGCCCGCGCGGCTCTGGCGGCAGGCGGGCGATATCCGCGAGCGCGCCTGTGATATCGCCACTTCGCGCGTCCGTATCGATGCGAGAAATAATCGAGGAGGGGTCGTCGCCGGTTGGCGCGGAATCGGTTCGGGTGATGCGGACGAGTTTTTGCGCGTTGAGCTCAAGCCGCGCGATGAGCGAGCTTTCCTTCGGCGCCGCCATTGCTGCTTGGCGAAGCGCCGGCAGGAGCTGGACCAACTCGCGGCCGAGCGCCGCAGTACTGGGCAAGCCATCGGCAGCGAAGGGCGTCAGCGCCACAACCGCGTTTTCGTCGGCGCCGAGCGCGGTCACGCTGGCAAGCTCGGCGTTGAAAGGAGCGCCGCGCTCGACCACGGCCGCGAGCGCTGCGGCGACAGCGGCGGCGCGCGCCAAATGATCGTCCGCACTCGACGACGCGCGGGCGGTATCGGCGGTCAGCGTTTTAACGGCGTTCTCAAGCGTCTCGATGCGCTTGGCGATCTGGTCGAGATTGCTCGATTGAACGTTGCTTTGTTCCGCCGCAGCCGTTACAGCGGCAGCCGTTGCAGCAGCAGACGCGGCCTTAGCCTCCGTCGCCATATCGTGCGTTGACTGAGCGATCTCATCGACGCGGTGAGTTAGCGCCGCGAGCGCATCGTTCAACGCTTTCGTCTGTGTTTCCACGTTGCTTATGCGCGGCGTCAATCCGGCATCGGGAGGCGTCGCTTGCGCGGCTCCTCGCAGTTTGTCGAGTTGAGCCTCGATTTCACTTATTCTTTTTGAGTCGGGGGCTTGCGCGAGAATTGGGGCCGCTGCGCGTTGCGAAGCGGCGCTCCAACCCTGCGGGGCCAAGCCGGCGAACCACAAACCGACAATTATCGCGGCGGCCGCAGCGGCCCCGATCAAGCCGCTGACGATATAGGGCGTTGTCCGCCGCGGCGGGGGACTGGCACCGCGCTCGTTCGCGCCGCCTGGTCCGGCGCTGTCGTCCGCGCTTGCGGCGGATGCCGTAGACGACTCTGCTCCGTCCTTCGGCCGGCCGGTTTCGACTTCTTGCGCGGTCAAATCGATAGTCGGGGGCCGGCGGCGCTGGGCGCTGTCGGGGTCGCTCATGGCCTCTCCACGGTCAAGACCGATATCAAAACGTCAGCCACGCCACTTCCGGCATAGTACGGAGGAGCAATGGCGGCAACACGCCGCTTGGCCCCGCCGGATATTGATCTCCGGCCTCAGAGCCCACGAATGAGTGCCGTTAAAGCGGCTTCGGTCGGTTCTGGCGCAATACGAATGTCGGGGGCGCTTGCCTCGGCGAGCGGTTCCGCCACCTGGCGGGAAAGGCAAAAATGGATCGGTTTATCGACCGCCTGTTCGCGAAGACCCGCGGCAAGCGTGACGTCCAGATAGGCGGCGGCGCTGCGGCGGGAAAAATGCAGGACGCCGTCGATGCCGGCCTTTAGCGCGTCGGCGCCATTCGGCGGAAGCGCGTCAACGGGGACGGCGCGATAAACCGTGACGGTTTGCACCGCGATCCTTTCCGCTTCGAGATCGCCTGCGACATCTCCGGACCGATCGGCGCCTGCAAGATAAAGGAGCCGGACTCCGGCTCCGAAGTGCTGCGCTGCCGAACTGACGAGTTCTTTCTCTCCGCCGGCTGCCGAGACGACGTCCTGGAAGCCGAGAGTCCGCATGGCTGCGGCGCTGCGGTCCCCGGTCGCGATGACCGGCAATCCCAGGAGATCCGGCAAAGCGTTGTGCTGCGCGATGGCGCGGGCGGCGTTGGCGCTGGTCACCACAATTCCAGACCAGGGGCCTTGGCCGATTGCGGCATCGGCAAATGTCTCGATCCGCAACAGCGGCGCCACAAAAACCGAATGGCCGAGGCCGCGCAACGCCGTGGCGGTTCGCTCGGCGTCGGCTTCCGGCCGCGTTAGCAGAAGCCGCACGTCACGCCCGCTCGAAAAAATCGTCGCCGCCGCGACCGCGCAATTCGCGGCCGGCGTCAGCGCCCAGTTCGGCGGCGGAAGCGCGCGAACCCTCGCGCACGACCTCGAGCGCGTCGCTGCCATCGGGTTTCAGGATCATGCCGCGAAAGCGGACGCGGCCGCCCGAGAGCTGCGCGTGACCGCCAATCGGCGTACGACATGATCCATCGAGAATCGCCAGGAACGCCCGTTCGGCTGCAAGCGCCGCCGCGGTATCGGAGTCATTGACCATGGCGACCAAGGTACGGGTCTTGGCGTCGTCCGTCCGCGTCTCGATGGCGATCGCACCTTGCCCGACGGCGGGCAAAAACTCCTCCGCATCTAGAATTTCAGTCGCGGCCGACATAAGCCCGAGCCGCTTTAGCCCCGCCGCAGCGAGCACAGTCGCATCCACTTCGCCGCCATCGAGCTTGCGCAGACGGGTTTCAACATTTCCTCGCAGCAGCGTCAGAGAAACGTCGGGCCGAAGCCGTTTGATCATGGCCTGCCGGCGCGGCGAAGCGGTGCCGACTCGCGCGCCCGACGGCAATTCCCTTAACGTTTTGGCCTTTCGGCTGATGAACACATCACGCGCATCCTCGCGCGGCAAAAAACCGGCAATGATCAGACCGGCCGGCAAGAATGTCGCCAAATCCTTCGCAGAGTGGACGGCGATATCAATCGCACCCGCCAGCAGCGCGTCTTCGATTTCCTTGGTGAACAGGCCTTTGCCACCCGCTTCGGCAAGCAGCCGGTCCACGATGATATCTCCCGTGGTCCGGAAGCTTTTGACCTCGATGCGATCGGGATCGAGGGCCGCCACCGCCGCCAACCGGCCCCTCACCTCTTGCGCCTGCGCCAGCGCCAGCGGCGAGCCGCGCGATCCGAGACGCAAAATAGAGGTTTCTATCGAAGACTTAGCCATCGCACGCTTATAATACACCGATGTTTGTCCTCGGCATCGAAACGACCTGTGACGAAACCAGCGCGGCAGTGGTCGAACGGCTGGTCGACGGCCGTGGCCGTATCCTGTCCAACATCGTGCTTTCGCAGATCACCGAACATGCCGCGTTCGGCGGAGTGGTGCCGGAAATCGCGGCCCGCGCCCATGTCCAGGCGCTCGATTCCATCATTTCCAAGGCGATGCGCGAATCACAACGTGAGTTTCGCGCGCTTGACGGCATCGCGGCCGCCGCCGGCCCGGGCCTTATCGGCGGTCTGATCGTCGGCCTGACCACCGCGAAAGCGATTGCGCTCGTGCACCAGAAGCCGCTGATCGCGGTTAATCATTTGGAAGCCCACGCGCTGACCGCGCGGCTCACTGACAACACGCCCTTTCCCTTTTGCCTCTTTCTCGCCTCCGGTGGCCACACCCAAATCCTCGCCGTGCTGGGCGTCGGGCATTACCTGCGGCTCGGCGGCACGGTGGATGACGCGATCGGTGAAGCGTTCGACAAGACGGCGAAACTGCTCGGCCTCGGATTTCCGGGTGGCCCATTGGTTGAAAAAGAAGCGGCCAATGGCGACCCCAAGCGATTTGCACTCCCACGTCCGATGGCCGGACGCCGCGACGCCAATTTTTCGCTGTCCGGCCTGAAGACGGCGCTCCGGCTGGAAGCGGAAAAAATTGCGCCGCTCAGCGACACCGATGTGGCCGATCTTTGCGCCTCGTTTCAGCAAGCGGTGAGCGACGTGGTCCTGGACCGGCTGCGGATCGGTCTCCAGATGTTTATCGCGCGTATTGGCACGCCGACGGCGCTTGTCTGCGCTGGCGGCGTCGCTGCCAACCAAGCGATCCGCAAAGTCTTGCATCGCGCCGCCTTTGAGGTCGGCGTATCGCTGGTAGCGCCGCCACCGGCTTTATGCACCGACAATGGCGCGATGATCGCCTGGGCGGGCGCCGAACGGCTCGCCGCCGGACTAGCCGACCCCTTGAACACCGCCCCTCGGCCCCGCTGGCCGCTCGAAGACGTGACAAGAGCGCCGGGCTCTGAACCGACGCCTTAAGTTATCGCGGCGCTGTCGGTTCGATCTGGGCCAGAATTGCTTCGAGCCTTTCCAGCCGATCCGCTTCTCCTGGCGGCTTGTCCCAGCGCAGCCGGCTGATACGGGGGAAGCGCATCGCCAAGCCGGACTTGTGCCGCGTCGAGCGTTGCAACCCTTCAAACGCGACTTCCAGCACCAAGCCCTTGTCTTGCTCGTGCACGACTTCGCGGACCGGGCCAAACCGGTCGGTCGTATTCCTTCGCACGAAGCGATCGATCTGCAGCAACTCCTCGTCGGTGAATCCGAAATAAGCTTTGCCCACGGGAACCAGCTCGTCGCCCTGCTCGGCGCGTGTCCAAACACCGAACGTGTAATCGGAATAGAAGGATGAGCGTTTGCCGTGCCCGCGCTGGGCGTACATCAGCACCGCGTCGATCACGAATGGATCGCGTTTCCACTTCCACCACGGTCCTTTGGGCCGGCCGGGCACATACGGCGCCTCGCGCAGCTTGATCATCACGCCTTCGACCGCATCAGCATCGGCCCCGATTCCGGCCGCCGCCGGATTGGTCCGCGCCTGCGCCAGATCGGCCCAGCTTGCGAACGACACCAGCGGCGAGAGATCGATGCGCGGCTCGTTAAGCCGGGCGATAAATTGCTCGAGGCGATTTCGCCGGGTCGCGAACGGCAGCGCCCGCAAATCCGCCTCGCCGTCAGCGAGCAAATCATACGCCCGCAAATGCGCGGGGAACTCGGCCATCAGTTTTTCGGTGACGCTTTTGCGATTAAGCCGCTGCTGCAACACGTTGAACGATTGGACACGCCCGTTGCGCCTGATCAGAAGTTCGCCGTCGATGGCGCCGGGAAGCCGCATCGCTTCGAGCAGATCGGGAAAGCTCCGGGAAATGTCCTCGCCGGTGCGGGAATAGAGCCGCACAACCAATCGGCCGTCGTGTTCGGCGGCAGCCGCCTGGATGCGAATGCCGTCCCATTTCCACTCGGCCATGAAAGCGGCCGGGTCGAGCGCAGCGAAATCGGGCTCGTCGATGGCATGTGCCAGCATCGGCGGCCGGAATGGCGCGGGCTCGCCGCTTGCCGGTTTTTCGCCGCGACCTTCCAGCCAGGCGAACAGATCGATGTAGGGCGGCTCCAATCCCGGCCACAGCATTTCGATGTCTTGGGGATCGGTGCCGTTGAGCGCTGCGAGCGCGGACTTCGTAAGTCTCGCCGACACGCCGATCCGCAAGGATCCGGTGACCAGTTTGATCAGCGCCCAACGTCCGGTTTCGTCGAGCGCATCTAGCCAGCGCGCCAAGCGCGACGGCAGTTCGGCTTTACCGAGCCTTGTCAGTGTCTCGATGACGGTGGTCAGCGATATCTCTTCGCGGCCCTGATCTGCAGACGCCGCTGCGCTTGACGGCGGCCACATCAGCGCCACGGTTTCCGAAAGGTCGCCGACATAATCGTAGGACAATTCGAACAACAGCGGATCGGTACGCTCGGAGATCAAATTTCGGATGAGGCCGGACTTGGCATAGGGAAAGGTCAACTCGCCGGTCAGCGCCGCAAGCGCCCAGCCGCGCTCGGGATCGGGCGTCGAGCGAAAGTAATCCGTCATCAGCCGGAGCTTTGCGTTGCGTGCCGGCTCGTAAGTGAGGCGGTCGAGAAGTTCGGCGAAGCGGTTCATGTCTTGTCGGCGTCGGCGTCCGGCACACGCTGCGCCGACTCCGAACGCGGCTCGCGGGCGGCGTCATCAGGGCTTCCAGCTTCGCCATCTTGCCGTTCAGCCGCTCCGGTACTGAGACCTTCCTCATCCTCGTCGCCGTAACCGACGATATCCAGCGGTCGCGCTTTCAGGCCGCGCGTCCCACACCAGTGCACCAGCGCATCTTCCTGGCCATGCGTCACCCAGATTTCCCCGGCACCGGTTGCGGCCACCGTCGCGGTGAGCCCGTCCCAGTCGGCGTGATCGGAAATCACCAGCGGCAACGCGACGCCATATTGCCGCGCTCGCGCGCGGATGCGCATCCATCCCGACGCCATCGCGGTAAGAGGGTCCGGAAACCGCCGCGCCCAGAGGTCGCTCAACGCCGACGGCGGGCAGAGCGTAATCGTTCCGGCCAATTCGGACTTGGCGGCACCGCGGACCACGCGCAATTCGCCAAGCGCAATGCCGCGGCTTGCATAATATTGCGTGATCCGCTCCATGGCGCCGTGCAGATAGATTGGTGCGTGATAACCATGCTGGCGCAAGAGCGCGATCACACGCTGCGCCTTGCCGAGCGAATAGGCGCCGATGAGATGGGCGCGCTCGGGAAACAGCGCCAGCGAGTGGAGCAGTTTGGCGATCTCAAGACGCGGGTCGCCGTGGCGGAAGACGGGCAACGCGAACGTCGCTTCGGTAATAAAAAGGTCGCAAGCCACGAGCTCGAATGGCACGCAGGTCGGATCGGCCACGTTCTTGTAGTCGCCGGAAGCCACCACCCGGAGGCCATTAGCCTCGACCAGCGCTTGCGCGGAGCCGAGCACATGACCGGCAGGATGCAGCGTCACTTTCACGTCGCCGACACTCACCCCTTCGCCGTAGCGCGCCGCTTGCGTAGCACCTGCGAAATTGTCGCCATATCGCAAGCGCATCAGGTCGAGCGTTTCCTGCGTCGCCAAGACCACGCCGTGACCGGGCCGCGCGTGGTCGGAATGCGCGTGCGTGATCAGCGCCCGTTCTACCGGCCTTGTCGGATCGATATGGAAGGAACCGAGCTTGCAGAATGTGCCGACCGGCGTCGGCATGAGGATGTCTTCGGGACGCATCGCCAGTGATAAATAGGCATTGCTTTGATGGACGCGAGCGATGAGCCAGACCGGCCCGCTATTTGTTTCTTCCGGCGATCTCGTCGCCGACCGGCGTTACAAGTGGGCGCTTGATTGCGCAGCGAAAGGCGATTTTGCCGGCGCGGCGGATATTTTGGCGCAGACGGTCGAACTGGTTCCCGGCTTTGCGACCGCCTGGTTCGCATTGGGCGCCATCCGCGATCATTTGGGCGATCAAGCCGGCGCGGCGCTCGCCTTCGAGCACACGCGGGAACTCGATCCCGAGGATTATCACGGGGCGCGATTGCAGCTCGCCCGTCTGGGTACAGGCGAAGCCACGCCGGCAATGACGCACGCCTATGTCCGGCGGTTGTTCGATCAATATGCCGTCCGCTACGATACTTCGCTCACCCAGCATCTGGCCTATCGCGGACCGGCCGTTTTACGCGAAGCGGTCGAGCGCGTGATGAGTGCGGCCGGGTGGCCCTTGCGCTTCGAGGCTGTGCTCGACCTCGGCTGCGGCACCGGGCTAGCCGGCGCCGCATTTCGTCCGGTTTGCGATCGGCTGATCGGCGTCGATCTTTCAGAAGCAATGGTGGCCAAAGCCGCGGCAAAAAATCTCTACGATCGTCTCGAAAGCACCGACCTTGTCGATTTTCTTCAACGGGAGGCGAGCGGCACAACGAAATACGATCTCGTCATTGCGGCGGATGTTTTCGTTTATGTAAACGAGATTTCGCCAATCTTCGCCGCAGTGGCGCGGCTCAACGCGGAGGGAGGCCTCTTCGCCTTCACTGCAGAAACCCATGCCGGCTCAGGCGTAAAGCTCTTGCCGACGCTTCGTTACGCGTATGCGGAGCCTGACTTGCGGGCTTTACTCGGCGCCGCCGGATTTTCGGTTCCTCACCTCGCGGAAACTTCGGTGCGCAGCGAAAAGGGCCGCCCGGTGGAAAGCCTCGTCGTCGTCGCCCAAAAGT